>JAVBOS010000001.1:0-25807 GCA_031550255.1 Anaeroplasmataceae bacterium
TCATGGTATTACTTTAGAAAAAGTTAAAAACGAACCAACTTTTGATTTATTATGGAATTCAGTAATTAATAAATATTTTACAAAGTCAATTATCATTGGGCATAATGTTGCATCTTCTGATATTGATGCTTTGGTAAAAAATTTAAAGCGATATGAGTTGGATATACCAGAAATTTACTATATAGATACTTTAGAAATTGCTAAAGATTTTATTCCGAATTATCTATGCAATTATACATTATCAGCTTTATGCGAATTTTATAATATAAAAACCGATCATTTTCATGATGCTTATTCTGATGCTCGTGCTTGTTCTGATTTATTAGAAGCATTATTAACTAATTTTGATATAGACATAGACAATTATATTAAGCGATATGAAAATTTTAAAACAAATGCTTTTGTAGAGTTTATATCAAGTCCTGAACTTAAAAGGGAAATTGTAATGTTACTTGGCAAGATAAATGCCATAAAGAATGATTGTGTTATTGATGATATTGAATTAGAGTTTTTAAATTCATGGTTCAAGAAGCATCAATCATTTAAAGAGTATAGTGAATTAAAGCCTTTGATGATTATATTGGAAGATATTTTATGCGATGGACAAGTTACACTAGACGAATTAGAAATGCTAGAAAAAGAAGCAATGGAATATGTAGGTAAAATAAAAGCATCAAATATAACAATTGCCACACAATTTTTACAAGGATTAATTGAAGGATTAATTCTTGATAATAAAATAACAGATACTGAAGTTTCGTTTTTTTCAAAATGGATTTACGAAAACGATTATTTAACTGGTCATTATCCATACGATAGAATTCACGACATGCTACATAATATTTTAAGTGATGGGGTTATTTCTGATATAGAGCGAGATGAACTTCTTACTCTGCTTATTAATATACTTGATCCATTAAAGGATATTGAAATTAATTGTATAGTATATACTAACAAACATTTTTGTTTAAGTGGTACTTTTCTTTCTGGACAAAAAAAGGATATTGAATGCAAAATTGTTTCAATGGGCGGAATAATTGATGACAATGTAAAGAAAAAAGAAACAAATTATTTAGTTGTCGGAGGTGCTGATTGTGCGGCCTATTCAAATGGTACATACGGAACGAAAGTTAAAAAAGCAATGGAATTGAATGCACAAGGTGCTACCATAATAATATTAAAAGAAGAACAATTATTTCAATAAAAAATCACCCTCAACGGCAATCGAAGGTGATCAAGGGAAATCAACTTAGCCAGCAGATTTCCCTTAAATTATAACATTTTTTTAATTAAAAATAAATAATATGAGGTGAATTTATGAAGAAAAATGAAAAGAAATATCCTGGTGTATACGAGGATAAAAAAAACGGTACTTACTATGTGACTACGAAAGCTAAATGCCTTGATGGTATTTATGTATCAGTTATTAAAAGAGGATTTAAAACTGCCCCAAAGGCTTATGCTTGGAAAAATGAAGAAAGGGTTCGGTTACAAAACACTTATTCTACTACAATTAATAACAATAAAACTGAGTTTGAAAAGTTATTTGAAAGTTTCATAGAACGAAGGAAAAATAACGGACTTGCAGTTACCTCTTTACGAGCCGATAAATATAAATGCGATTTATATATACTACCTTTTTTCAAAGATAAGACAATTGGAAAGATAACTAATTTTGATATCCAAACATACAAAGAATATTTAGGAAAACAAAGTCAATTAAACGGAGAATCTAAAAATAAAGTTTTATCTTTAATATTAAGTTTTTTTGATTATCTAGTTTTATTTAATTATATCAAGTCAGAACGTTACAATGATTATAAACGAATTTTAGAACGTTTTAGTACTAGAGATGTAAAACCAAGTGGATGTCGTGGTGTATATGGACCTGAAGAATTTGAAGTATTTATTTCTACTTTCACACAAGAAAATGAATACAAGTATAAATTATTATTTGAATTTATATTTCAAACAGGTTGTAGAAACTGTGAATCTCGATCAGTATGGGTTGAAGATTTTAATTTTATTACTAACGAAGTAAGGGTACACAGCGGAGTATCAAATAAAACTGGTAGTGGTAAAGTAGAAAGATTGGAATACTTAAAGACAAATAGTGAAAAATTAATAAAGCTTCCAACTAAGTTGGCAAATAGAATTCAAGAGTGGATTATTAAAAATGATTTAAAGGCTAAGGATTATGTATTCTTTGGTGCTGCTGGACCGTCTGAACCAGCTAGTGCTAACGCAACTCAAAAGTGTGCTGCGAAGCATTTTAAAATGATTGATTTGCCACCAATTAGAATACATGACCTTAGACATAGCCACGTTTGTAATTTATTAGAAGCTGATGTTGATCCTAAGATGGTTGCTGAAAGAGTTGGCCATAATGATGTAAATACAACAATTAATATTTATAATCATGTTACAAAGAAAAAAAGTGAAAAACTTAATAATGTAATCGAAACTATTTTTAGTTAACATAAGAGCAATAATTCTCACTTTCAAAGTGGGAATTTTTTACATTAGTTTGTGATAGAAAAATGATAGAAAAAATGATAGAAAAGTAGTTGAATTTTGATGCTTTTTATTGCGTTTTGTTGCGTAATTTTGAGAATTGAAAAACATTGCTATTAGGTCACTTTTTGGCTTTATTGCAATAAAAAAGAGGTTTTTTAGGCCTCTTGATATTTTAACTGGTAGGAGAGATGGGCATCGAACCCACACGCTTTTAACGGCAACAGAGTTTGAGTCTATCGTGTCTACCATTCCACCACTCTCCCGTATAAAAAGTCCAAATTGGACTTTTATTTTTTTAAAGTTTTATATATTTCTAAAACACTATTAGCATAACATATATTTGAATATTTTTCAACAGATTTATAACAGTTATTTTCAAGCTTATCTAATAAATTAGCATTATTATAACAATAATACATTTTTTCACTTAATTCATTTTCACCATTAAAAATAATACCATTATATCCATCTTTTACTATATCCTCAATACTTTCATCTTGTTGAACTAAAAGAGGTTTGCCACTTGCTAAAGTTTCAATGTTAGTCAATCCTTGTGTTTCACTCATTGAAGCATTAACAACAATGTTCCCCAATTTATAGTATTTATGGATTTCATTCCAGCTTACTTCACCAACTAAAATAGTTTTATCAGAAATTTCTTTTTCTTTAATCAATTGTTTTAAATCATCAACATAAGGTCCAGTCCCAACAAATATTAGTTTTGCATTTATTGTACTAGATATTTTAGAAAAAGCATTTACAATAACATCTAATGATTTTTCTTCCGAAATTCTTCCTATTGACATAAAAATAAATTCATTTTTCAGATTATATTTTACTTTAAATTCATCTATAAAAACAGCATTAGCTGGAACTTTAAATTTTTCTAAATCAATTCCCGTAGGAATCACTTTATAATTACTTTTAATTCCATATTTATTTAACTGTTTAACTACTTTTTCCGTTGGTACAATAGTTAATAAAGCATGCTTTGTTATTGGCTTTATCCATGTTCTTAAATAAGACATCAACATCTTATGAAAATATTTATCTAAGAATGGTGAAAAATAGTTAAGATAATCTTCATATAATGTATGAAATGTATAAATCATAGGAATATTATATTTTTTTGCACAACGTAATCCAATTTTCCCCATAGAAAATTCATTATGAATATGAATAAAATCTAAATTATATTTTTTTATAATTTCTGCTTTTTCGCGTATTTTAACAACATATTTATATCTTGATAATGCATTTAATCTGATTTTTACACCTTTAAAATATAAGACATTATCTTTTTTGACTTCTTCTTTACCATCAAGATTAATTGTAAAGATAAAAACTTCATGTCCTAGTTTTTTAAGGCCATCTTCTAACATATTAATAGATGTAACAACACCGCTAACATACGGATTGTACGCATCAGTAAAGATACCTATTCTCATACTTTTTACCTCAAAATATTACATTTGTTCTACGTAATCAATCCCTAAAAGTCTTAATCCCTCATTTAAAACTATTCGAATAGAATATGCTAACGCTAAATTAGCATTTTTTACTTTCTCATCATCTGAATTAATTTTTTCCATTGAATAGAATTTATTAAATGATTGAGCTAACGCTAGTAAATATTTTGCGACTATACTTGGCGCAGCTTCAATTGATGCTTTTTCAATTATACTTGAAAATGAGCTAAGCATCTTTATAAGTTCAAAATAATGCAATTGTTCAAAAATATCATAATTAGCTTTTTCAATATCAAAAGATATTTCCTTTAAAATAGAGGCAATTCTTACACCAGTATATTGTAAATAAGGCCCAGTTTGTCCTTCAAATTTTACACTTTGATTTAAATCAAACTCTACATCTAAAGTTCTATGATTTTTTAAATCACCAAAAACAATAGCCCCAGTTCCTATTTTTTTAGCAATTTCTTCTTTATTTTCTAAAGAAGGATTTTTCTCATTGATTTGTTCTAATGCTAAATCTATTGCTTTTTGTAATACATCGTATAATTTAACAACATTTCCTTGTCTTGTAGACATTTTCTTTCCATTAGTCAAATATAATCCAAAGTTTACATGTTCAATATTTTCTGAATACGAATATCCCATTTTTAATAAAACAGTTTTTAACTGCGTAAAATGTAATTTTTGTTCATTTCCAACTACATAAAGTGCTTTATCAAAATTGTATTCCTTTTTACGATAAAATACAGCTGCTAAATCTCTAGTGATATAAAGACTTCCGCCGTCTTTTCTTTTGATTAATGCTGGTGGCAAATCTTCACCTAACTCAACAATTTGAGCACCTTGATCTTCTTTTAAAAGATTTTTTTGTTGTAATTCTTCAACAACAGCATCCATTTTATCATTATAGAAAGCTTCACCTTTATTGCTATCAAATTCAATATTTAACAAATCATAAATTTGTTGACTTTCTTTTAATGATTCTTCTCTAATCCAGCGCCACATTTCTAAATATTTAGGATCTCCTAATTCTATTTTTCTAAATGCTTCTCTAGCTTTATCGTCAAGTGTTGGATCTTCTTTTGCGGCTTCATTAAATTTCACATATAATTTTGTTAATGCATTAATACTATCTTTTTTAATTTCTTCTTCATTGCCCCATGTTTCATAAGCAACAATCATTTTTCCAAATTGTGTACCCCAATCTCCTAAATAATTAATAGAAGTTGTTTTATATCCACATTTTTGCATTATGTTTTTTAAAGAATTTCCAATCATTGTTGAACGTAAATGTCCAATTGAAAAACTTTTAGCAATATTTGGAGATGAATAATCTAATACTACATTCTTTCCTTTGCCAATTGCACTATTACCAAATAAATTTTTTGATATTGTAATATTTTTTATAATTTCTTTTGATAACAGTTTTCTATCCACTAATATATTAATAAATGCTCCTGTACTAGTTACTTCTTTTACTAGATTACTAGCTTTTTTAATAACTTCGACAGCTTCATTAACTAATTCTGGCATTGGTTTTTTTAATATTTTTACAGCTGAAAACATAGGAACTGAAATATCACCTAAATTTAGGTTTTTTGGTTCTTCTACAATTATATTTATATTTTCATTATATTTTTCTAAATAATATTTTTCTAAAGTATCTTTTATTTCTATTTTTAATTTTTCAATCATCTTAACACCCACTAAAATTATATCATATTTATTATTTATTACAATAAACTATAAAAAAAGGGAATTACATTCCCTTTGATTTTTATTAGAAACTTCCGCCAAATGCAAAATATGCAATGTTTTTCCAAGAAACAGTCATTGATTGTGTACTTTCGTCTTTATATGTACTTGAGTCAAAAACAACTTTTCCATTTTTATAAACTACTAATGTAGGATAATCGAATAAATCAAATCCAACTTTTGCTTCCATAGCGTCTACTTTTGCTGCATCATCTTCATTTTCTGCATCATATTTTTCGATAAATGTTGCGTTTAAATAATAAACTTTTTCAACATCAAAATATTTTGCTGCTTGATTAAATGTTTCAATGTTAGCAACACAGTTTGAACAAGAAGGCATTCCATAATATACATAAAGATATTCATCCTTATTATTATTGATTTTTCTTTCTAATCCATTTAATGTTGTACCAACAAATACATGCTCTTTCGATAATGTTACATCTGTTTCAGTTGCAACTTCAGCATAACTTTTATATATTTTATCGCTTCCATTTGGAAGTGAAAAATAAATTGATGATCCAACTAATGCTATTATGAATATAACTAAGAAAATGAATTGCTTAGTTAATGTAAATTTTGTTTTATTTCTAGAAACTCTTGATGCCATACTAAAAATCCTCTCTAATTGTAATAAATACATAGTTAAAAAACAATGTACTAGATTGATTATAACATTTTGTAATATTATTATCAATTAAAAAGTAATAAAAAAAATATTTTTTTCATATATTGTTTTTCAAATGTTTTATATATCTAAATATATTGTGTAAACGTTTTATTTTTGTTATAATATTTATATTAAATAAAGAGGGTGACATAGTGAAAATACTATTATGTGCTAGTGAAGGTGCACCATTCGCTAAAACTGGTGGACTTGCCGATGTAATAGGTGCTTTGCCAAAGGCATTGAAAGATAATAAGCAAGATGTTAAAGTTGTTCTTCCTTATTACAAAAAAATCAAAGAAAAAAATATTGCTTTTTATCAGGGTTATGCCTATGTTAAAATTGCTGACAGATTAGAATATGTTGGAGTTTTTCATAGTGTATGTGATGGAATAGATTTTTATTTCATTGATAATGAAAGATATTTTAATAGAGATAGCCTTTATGGATATGGTGATGATGGAGAAAGATTTGCATTTTTTAATTTTGCAATTCCAGAATTAATGAAAGTTATTAATTTTTATCCTGATGTCGTTCATTTAAATGATTGGCAAACTGGATTAGTTCCATATATTTTAAAAACTAATTATCATCAGTATGAAGAATATCGAAAAATTAAAACTATTTTCAGTATTCACAACATTCAATATCAAGGATCATTTCCTATGGATATAATGAGCATTTTATTTATGCCTCATTCTTCTTCTTTAGAATTTGATGGAAATATTAATTTTATGAAAGCTGCTATCTGTGAAGCAAATATTATTAATACAGTAAGCCCTACATACAAAAATGAAACTTTAACTGATTATTACGGTTATAGACTTAATAATGTCTTAGGTAATCGTTTCTTTGACTATTATGGAATTCTAAATGGTATTGATACAAAAATATTTAATCCAGAAACTGATAAACATATTTACAAAAATTATAATACTAGTAATGTTGAAGTAAATAAGAAAGCAAATAAGGAAGCATTCTTAAAAGAGTTAAAACTTGATACTGATGACGTTCCATTGTTTGGTCTTGTTTCAAGACTAGTTGATCAAAAGGGTCTTGATTTATTTAAACCAATCATGGAAGAAGCAATTTTATATAGTGATGCTAAATTTGTTTTAATGGGTTCAGGGGATAAAGAATATGAAGATTTCTTCTTCTACTTAGAACATAAATATCCAAAAAGAGTAAAAGCATATATAGGTTATAGCGAATCATTTGCTCAAAAAGTATATGCCTCATGTGATATTTTCTTAATGCCTTCAAAATTTGAACCTTGTGGGTTAGGTCAAATGATAGCAATGCGTTATGGAACATTACCACTTGTAAGGGAAACTGGTGGTTTAAAAGATTCCGTTATTCCATATAATGCATATACAAATGAAGGAACAGGATTTTCTTTTAAAAATTATAATGCTCATGAGCTAAAAGATGTCATGTTTTTAGCAATGGCAACATATAAAGATAAAGAGGCATGGAATAAACTTGTCTTAAATGCTATGAACTGTGATTACAGTTGGAAGCAAAGTGCGTTAAGTTACATTGAGTTGTATGAAAAGGTAGCAAAGTAGGAGGAAAATTAAATGGAAACACTTGCACTAATCTTAGCCGGGGGTCGTGGTTCTCGACTAGATATTTTATCAGAAAAAAGAAGTAAACCTGCGGTACCATTTGCAGGAAAGTTCAGAATTATCGATTTTGCATTAAGCAATTGCTGTAATTCTAACATTTTTCAAATAGGAATTTTAACACAATATTTACCATTATCTTTAAATGACCACATTGGTGTAGGTAAACCATGGGATTTAGACAGACGTGATTCTTTCGTAACACTTCTTCAACCTAACAATTCTTGGTATGAAGGTACTGCTGATGCTATTCGTAAAAATTTAGAATTTATTACTAGATATGCCCCTAAATATGTTTTAATTTTATCAGGTGACCATATTTATAAAATGGATTATTCTAAAGTAATAGAACAACATAAACAAACAAATGCTGACTTAACAATTTGTGCTAAATTAGTTACTATTGAAGAAGCTTCTCGCTTTGGAATATTGGAAACTGATGGAAACTTAAAAATCAATAAATTTGTTTAAAAACCAAAAGAACCAAAATCTAATAAAGCATCAATGGGAATTTATGTTTTCTCTACCGAAGCTTTACTTGAAGCGATTGAAAAAAATCCTGATATTGTTGATTTGGACTTTGGTATGCATATTATCCCTCAAATGATTGAAGAAAAAAATGTTTATGCTTACGAATATGATGATTACTGGATGGATGTAGGTACATATGATTCTTATATGGAAACAAACTTAGAATTATGCCATAATGGTTCTGCATTTGATTTATATGATAACAAATGGAAAGTTTATACTAAATCAGAAGATTTACCTCCTGTAAAAATTGGTGGTAATGCAACTATCAAGACATCATTAGTTTCTAATGGTGCCGTAATTGATGGTACTGTTGAAGAATGTGTCCTAAGTCCTGGTGTAAAAATTGGAAAAGGTACATATATTAAAAAGTCTGTTATCTTAAATGATGTTGTAATAGGTGAAAATTGCCGTATTGAAAATGCGATTATTGATAAAGATACAGTAATTGGTGATAATTGTGTTATCGGACACGGCAGTGATTATACGCCTAATATTGACAATCCAAAGGTATTAAGTTCTGGATTAAATGTTTTTGGTAAGAAAATAAAGGTTCCAGCAAATACTATTTTCGAAAGAAATATCCGTGTTTTCCCGTCTGCAAAACAAGATAGTTTCCCAGCAGTAGTAAAGAGTGGTTCTACTATAAAGTAAAAAATAAAGGAAAGTCGATGACTTTCCTTTTTATTTATATCTATCTTTTTTCTCCAACATAGAAAACAGCAACCGTTCCCGGACCGGCATGACTTGCAATAACCGGACCAATATAATTCAATAAATAATTATCTGCAACATTTAATTGTTCAATCAATTCTTTTACATATAACGCATCTTCTAAACAATCTCCATGAGATATAAAAATAGTTTGTTTAAATGATTTATCGATAGTTTGTTCTAGTCTTTCAACTAGTTCATTTAAAGATGGCTTTCTTCCAATTTTTTTTGAACGTGGTATTAATTTACCTTCATCATTGACATTTAAAACTGGTTTAATTTTAATAGTTTTTGCAATAAATGCTGCCGCTCCACTAACTCTTCCACCACGTCTTAATAAGTCAATATCAGTTACTGTAAACCAATGACAAATTTTAAATTTTAAATTTTCAATTAATTGATGTACTTCTTCTAACGTTTTACCTTCTTTTTTTGCATTAACTGCATAATGCACTAAAAGACCTTCGCCCATAGAAGCTGATAGAGAATCAACTACCATAATTTTTCTTTCTGGAAATTCTTCTTTAAGTTCTTCTACTGCTAATCTTAACGAATTAAATGTTCCACTTAATCCAGATGAGAAAGATATCCCTAAAATATCTTTTCCTTCCTTTAAATATTTTATGTATACTTCCTTAAAGTCCTCACTATTAACTTGTGAAGTATTTGACATTTTTCCTTCACGCATTAAAGAATAAAATTCCTTAAATGTTTGTTCTCTTTCATCTAAATAATTAAAATATGCTTTATTATTAATATTATACTGTAATGGAACAATAACCAAATTATTTTCTTTTACATATTCAAATGGTAAATCTGTAGTTGAATCGGTAATTATTATGAAGTCACTCATATTATCTTTTATTCCCCTTTTTAGATTTCATTTTAGTAGCAATTTCATTAGCTTGTTTTGCCATTTTCTTTTTATATCCAGGTGTAACCTTAGTTGGTTTTTTTATTATTCTTTTTGCTTTAATTTCTTCTTCTGACAAAGGTTTAACTCTAGTCGAACGAACATTTCTTCCTTTATATTCAACCAGTTCTTTATTCTTTATTTCAAAATATTTAGGAGTAACACCTTTTTTATTTAAATTGTCCAGATATCTATCATCCAATTGTTCGTAAAAACTATATGCAATTCCACTATAATTCATTCTTCCTGTACGACCAGTGCGATGAACATAAAACTCATAATCTAATGGTATTTCATAATTAATAACATGACTAACGCCATCAATATCAATACCTCTAGCAGCTAGATCTGTCGCAACAATATAATTGTATTTTAATTCATTTGCATTTTGTAAAACACGTTTTCTTTCTCTTGGAGTTAGATCTCCATGAATAGTCCCGACTTCATAGCCTTTACTTTTAATAATTTGTGCTACCGCATTTACTGATTCTTTTTTATTAACAAAAACCATTGCTAAATAAGGATTAATGACTTCAATTAATCTTTCTAGCATAACACTTCTTTCATGATGTTTAAGTGGTATCCAAATGTGCTCAATTAATAATTTAGAAGTATCTTCAATATTAATAAATTCTGGCGAATCTAAATATTTTTTTACAAATGGTAAAATTGCCTCACTAATTGTTGCACTAAAAAACATCATTTTCTTATCTTTTAAAATTGCAGCAATTCCATCTAAATCACCTAAAAATCCTTGTTCTAAAGCCATATCGACTTCATCTATTACTAAAAATTTTGATGTATAAATTTTCAAAATATTTTCATCTATTACTAAATCTTTTATTTTTCCAGGTGTACCAATCACTATTTGTGGTTGATTATTTTTAAGTTTTTCAATTTCTCTATTTCTATCGCTTCCACCACAATATAATTTTATATTTATCTCATCAGAACAAAAACTAGCCATATGAGATGCTACCTTATATAACTGATTAGCAAGTTCTGTTGTAGGAGTTATAATTACAGATTGAACTTCTTTTAGTTTTTCATCTAATGCATTAAAAATAGGTATTAAAAATGCATGAGATTTTCCACTTCCTGTTTTAGATTTAGCTAAAATATTTTTTGAAGAATTTAATTTATTAAAAACTGATTTTTGCACATCCGTGAAATCTGCAAAACCAAGGTCTTTTATTGAATCATATATATATTTTTTTATTTCGTATCCTTGAAATATCATATTCTAGCCTCCTTAATATTATTATATAATATCACTTAAAAATCCTATTTACAAGTAATTATTCACCTTAATTGCGTTATTAGCACAAATAATATATAATTATTAATATGAAAGTCAGGTGAATTAAAATGGAAATTATCGAATTAAAACCACAAGGTTTTTGTAAAGGTGTTATAACGGCTTTACAAATTGTTGAAAATGCATTAAATGATCAAACTTTACCTAAACCCGTTTATATTCTTGGTCAAATAATTCACAATAAAGAGGTTATAAATGACTTTTCTTTAAAAGGAGCAATAACAATCCACGAAAAAGGAAAAACTCGTTTAGAACTCTTAAATTCAATAGATAATGGCACTATAATATTTTCTGCACACGGGGTAAGTAAAAAGGTTTATGATTTAGCGAAAAAAAAGAATTTACATATAATTGATGCGTCATGTGAATATGTGCGTAAAATTCAAAATAAAATTCTAGAAATGATTTCAGACGGATACGAAATAATTTATATAGGTGTAAATAACCATCCTGAAAGTGAAGGAATTCTTGGATGCAGTGATAAAATAAATTTTGTTACTTCACTACATGATGTTAATTCTTTAAATATAAAAAGTAATAAAATATTTGTTGCTAATCAAACTACTTTAGGTATATTTGATACAGAAAATATATATAAACTTATATTAGAAAAATATCCATCTGCTATAATTGATAATAGTATTTGTAAAGCAACAACACAAAGACAACTTGCTATTATGAATCAAAAAGAGGTTGATTTATGTATAATAATTGGTGATAAGGAAAGTAGCAATACTAAAAAACTATTTTCAATTGGTAAAGACTATACAAAGATAAATACTGTCTTAATTGAAAAATTAAATGATCTAGATTCTTCTTTATTAAAGAACATTAAAAGTGTTTCAATTTCATCAGGAGCTTCTACTCCTAGATATTTAGTTAATGAAGTAATTGAATATATAAAAAAAAATAACGATTAGCGTTATTTTTTTATGCATTTTTTTATAAAGTCATCTCCATACTTTTCATTGAAAGAATTCATTATTTTATTTATCATTTCTTCTTTCTTTGTCAGACTTTCAAAAGTAAATAAATTATATTCTAATGGTATTTCATTTTCTAGTAATAAGTTACCTAGTCCAACTCCAACTAATCTTAAATCTTCACCACTATAATTATCTTCTAATAAATCGCTAACTACATCTAAAATTTCATATAAATCTTTAGTATAATCAATTGTTTTACTTCTTGTTATTGTATGAAAATTTTTATCACGTAGTGTTATTGATATTGTTTTAGTTAAATATGAAGACAAAACCATTTTTCGGTGTATTTGTTTTGTCATATTTCTAAGTTCAATTAAAATATCTTCTTCACTAGATAAATAATTATCATATGTAGCCGATGTTGAAATGCTATCACTAATTGCATATCTCTCTGGATCAACTATATTCGATGAATTTCCTAAAATATTATTTGTTGCATATTCATATATTCTTTCACCAATTAAACCAAGAATTAATTGTTTATTTTTAAAATCCATAAAATTTCTAATTGTTTTAATATTTTTTTCAATTAATTTTGGCCAGGTCTTTTTTCCAATACCAAATATTTCCTTTACACTTAAATCATAAATCATTTCTTCTATTTCTCTTTTTCGAATAACTGTTATACCTAATGGTTTTTTTAAATCACTAGCCATCTTAGCTAAGAATAAAGTTGGTGCTATTCCAATTGAACAAGGTAATTGGTATTGTTTTAATAATCTATCTTGTATCTCTTTAGCAATATTTAATGGATGCATCACTTTCGATTTTTCTGTCATATCGATATATGCTTCATCAATAGAAGCAACTTCTATAATACTTGAATATTCTTTCAATAAAGTAATAAATTTCATATGATATTCTTCATAAAGTTTTCTATTGGGATTAACAATTATAAGTGTTGGCAAAATTTTAAGAGCCTGACTAATTGGCATTGCCGCGCCAATTCCATATTTTCTTGCTTCATAGGAAGCTGTAGATAAAACACCTTTAAATGAATTTTCTCGGCCTATCGCAAAAGCTTTTCCTTTTAAAGTTGGATTAATAATTGAAGCAACTGTTGCAAAAAAAGCGTTTAAATCAATATGGAAAATTATTTTAGATTTATTATTAATATTAATCAAAAAAACACTTCCTTTTTCACTTTTTTTATTATATAATAACAGCAGTACTATAAATATTATAACGCAAAAAACGTTTAAAATAAACAATTTAATGAATGTAGGTGAATTAATATGGCACAAAACAAAAAAAGAAATATTGAAAAAAAGAATAAACCAAAAACTACAAAAAATCCAGCTAATACAATTTGGGGTAAAATCATAATTTGGACTTTAGCTATTGCAATGATTGCAGGTACTGTTGGTTCATTAATTTATGGAATAATTCAAATTTTTAAACAAATATAAGAAAAAGCTCACATTTCAAAATGTGAGCTTTTTTTATTCTACTATGTAAACATCCATTTCTTCTAACATAAACTCAATATATATCCCATATCCAATTTTTGAATCACTTAAACTAACATGAGTTACAGCTCCAATTATTTTATTATCTTGAATTATTGGACTTCCACTCATTCCTTGAACTATTCCACTAGTTTTATTTAATAATTCTTTATCAAGAACTTTAAATTTAATTCCCTTAATATCTTTTGAATCTTGTTTTTTTACTTCTGTTATTTCTATTTCATATTTTTTAACTTCCGTTTTACTTATGCAAGTTAAAATTTCAGCTTTACCAGTTTTAACTTCACCTCTTAATCCTATGTTCATTAAAGGTAATCCATTGTAATTATAAGATTTATCAACATATCCATGAACACCAGTTAAAGAATTTTTAACAATATTTCCTATGTCATCATTAATGATTTTTGCACGTTTTTCCCCTGCAGCATTTTTTGTTGGTTTAATTATTTCATTTACTTCTGCTTCATAAATTTGTCCACCATATCCATTCGCATCAGTTATGCTGTGACCTAGTGATCCATATAAATTTACTCCCGGAATTATATATGTTAAAGTTCCTACTCCCATTATATAGTCTTTAATATATAGTCCCAAACTGTATGATTTATCATCTTTTATTACTGGCGTTATCTTTGAATCAATAATTGAGCCCTTTCTATTAATTGTAATCGTCGATTCGTTTCCTTGTGATTCTGAAAGTGCTCTTAAAAGACTTTTAATTGTAGTAATTGTTTGGTTATTAAAAGATACAATTACGTCTCCTTCCTTAACATTACTCGTACTCCATGGCGTATATATTTTTTTATTACTATTAACACCATATGTTCCCATGACAACAACTCCTGTTTCTAATTTTATACCAATTGTTTGTCCCGAAACATAAATTTTATCATTTTTGTTTATCTCATATGCATTAACGTTAATAATAAAAAATGATAAAACGGTTAAAACTAATATTAAAAATATTTTTTTCATATCTTCACCTCATTTCAAAATTATTATTTACAAAAACAATTTGTCCTAAAAATCCACTTTTTGTTTATTAAAAAAATAAAAATGATATAATATTCTAAGAAAGTAGTGAAAATATGATTAAATTAATAACAATTGACTTGGATGGTACATTATTTGATAAAGATAAGAACAGTCATCCAGAAAATATAAAAGCAATTAAAAGAGCAAGAGAAAATGGTGTTTTTGTAGTAATCGCTACCGGAAGACCATTTGCTGGTACATTAAAAGTTCTAGAAAAATTGGAAATGAACACCATAAATGATTATATTATTTGTTATAATGGAGCAAAAATAATTAATGTAAAAACTAAAGAAGTTATATCTTCTACTTATATTAATGGAGAAGATGTAAAAAAAATACATCAATTAGCTATAAATAATAATTTAAATGTTCACGCATTTAGAGATAATGAAGAATTAATTACTCCAAAAATAAACGAATTTACTGATGTAGAAGCAACAATTAATAATATTGAAGAACGTATATTTGACTTTAATTTAATAAAAGATGAAGATATGTTCATTAAAGCAATGATTGTTGATAAAAAAGAATCTTTAGATGTGCTAGAAAAAAATATTGCTTTAACTTTTAAAACTGATTATAGCATGGTAAGAAGTGCAAAAATATTTTTAGAATTTCTAAACAATAAAACTGATAAAGGTTTTGCTCTTATGACTTTAGCTAATTACTTAAATATATCAATGGATGAAACGATGGCAATTGGTGATGCTGGAAATGATTTACATATGATTCAAAAAGCAAGCGTTGGTGTGGCAATGGCTAATAGTTTTCCTGAAGTTTTAGAAGCAGCTGATTATATAACTCTTGATAATAACAATGGTGGAGTAGGGGCAGCAATAAATAAATTTGTTTTTAACGAATAAAAAAACAGTCAAATGACTGTTTTATTTTTGCTCAATAAGTTCTTTAGCATGCTCTAAAGCGTATTTTGAAATTTTATTTCCACCGATCATTATCGCAATTTCTTCAATTCGGCGATCAATACTTAATTTTTCAATATTTGTTTTAGTGCGGCCGTTTTCTTCTTCTTTAAAAATAAACAAATGATTATCACCAATTGCTGCTACTTGTGGTAAATGTGTGATACATAATACTTGGGTATATTTACTTATTTGTTTCATTTTTTGAGAAATTTTAACCGCAGTTGATCCACTTATTCCACTATCAATTTCATCAAAAACCATAACTGATAATTTTGTTTTTTTACTAAAATAAGTCTTAAAGGCTAACATTATTCTAGACATTTCTCCACCAGAGGCTGTCTTATGTAATGATTTCAATGGTTCACCAAGGTTTAGACTAATCATAAAATCTACTTCATCTGAACCATTTTGTTTAAAGACACTTGTATCTAATGGATTAGAAAAGTCATTCTCATTAAAAGTTATATTAAAATTAGTGTTTGGCAAATCTAAATCACGACACTCTTTTATAATTGATTCGGAAATTTCATTACTTATAGTCTTACGATAGTTAGTTAATTTTTTTGCATTATTAACTAATGCTTTATGATTATTACATAATTCATTATATTTATCTTTCAATACTTCATCATAATTTGTTGCTAATTCTATTTCAAAAGTTATCTTTTTTAAATAATCAAGTAATTCATCTAAGTTTAATTTATACTTTTTCTTTAAATTATTTATTTCATTTAATCGCTCATTTAAAATGTCTAATTCATTTGCATCAAAATCCAAATTATCTAGTGAATGCTTCACATTACTTTTTACATCTTCTAAAATATAATAGCACTCTTGAAGTTTTTCACTATCAACTTTGATTATTTGATCATAAGAAGCAATTTTATTTAAATTTTCATAAGCACTATAATTAGATTCAATACTAAAATCTTCATTTTCTAAATTTTCATAACATTCTTTTAAATTATTAAAAATTTTATCAAAATTACTAAGTTTATTTATTTTTTCTTCTAATTCAATATCTTCATTTTTTTGTAAATTCAAAACTGACAATTCTTGTTTTTGAAATAATAAAAATTCTAATTTTTCTTCTTTATCTTTTTTACTATTTAAAACTAAATCATAACTTTTTTTAGATTCTAGATATCTATTCAAGCTAATTATATAACTATTAAAAATATTATTAAAACTATCATCATCAATAGGATCAATAAAATTTAAATAAGTTTGTGGGTTAATTAGCATATAAGTATCATGTTGAACATGTATATCAGCTAATAACTGACTAATACTCTTTAGAATAACTAAATTCACTAAAGTATCATTTATTTTTATCGTATTTTTTCCATTAATGTTTATTTCTCTTTTTATATATATATTGTCTAAAATAGGTATTTGATTGTCGATTAATATATTATTTATTTTTTTATTTTCATACGTAAATTCACCTTCAATGGATGCTTTTTGATCACCATATCTAACCATATCGCTATCAGCTCTTGCTCCTAATAAAAGAGAAATCGTATCAATTATTAATGACTTACCTGCACCAGTTTGACCTGTTAAAACGGTCATTCCATCAGTGAATGACACAGTTAAGTCTTCAATTATCGCAAAACTTTTAACTGCTAATTTTTTTAACATAATTACTCCAAACTAAATAAGTTTATTTATTTCCTTTAAAATTGCATTACAATCCATTTCATATGCATTTAAAACCTTTTCTATACTTCCATGTTCAATAATTTGATCACAGTTAAATCCCATTGTATGCATTTTTTTTATAACTAAATCGTTATTATATGCAAAATTTAATATTGAACTACTTAAGGCTCCTATACTTACAACTTGCTCATAAATTAAAATTGGCATGTCGTAATCTATTATTTTTCTAACTATATTTTCATCAATTGGTTTAATAAACCTTGCATTTACAACCATGACATCTAAATTATTCTTTTTAACAACTTCTAAAACTTTATCAACATCTGGTCCATATGTAATAACAACTGCTTTAGCTCCATCATTAACAATTTCCCAGTTCATATCTAATTTTTCATTTGTTACATAATAATTTTCTATATTATCGTTACCCCTTGGGTATCTTATAACAATCGGCGAATCTTGTTCGAATGCATAATTAAACAACATTTGTGTTTCCATAGCATTTCTTGGCATACAAATCTTTATGTTTGGCATATGATTAAACATTGCTACATCATAAATTCCTTGATGTGTAGAACCATCTTCTCCAACTACTCCAGCTCTATCAATACCAATTATTACTTTTAAGTTTTGACGACAAATATCATTTAATATTTGATCATAAGCTCTTTGAGCAAATGTCGAATACATCAATAAAACAACATCTTTTTTATTTATTGCTATACCTGCAGCCATCGTAGCCGCATGTTCTTCAGCTATTCCAACATCAAAAAAGTCATTTTTAAATTCTTCTGAAAATTCCTTTAAATTCATTCCAACTTGCATAGCAGGACAAACAACAAAGAAATCTTTTTCTTTTCTTTTTTGTACTAAAATATCACTTACAATTTTGCTGTATGATGAAATATTTGGATTAGTATTAACATTTAATGGCTTTCCTGTTTTAATATCAAATGGCGAAACCCCGTGATAATGTCCAACTTCATCTGTTTCTGCCGGGGTATATCCATATCCTTTTTTAGTTAATAGATGAATTAAACAAGGTGTTCCCATTTTTTTAGCTTTTTCTAATGCTTTTATAACATCAGAAATATCGTTTCCATCAATTGGACCAAAATAGTCAAAACCCATATCTTCAAAAACATTATCAACTTGTGCAAATCCCTTGAATCCTCTTTTTATTTGATGAAATGTATTTGTAATAAAAGTAGGGAAGATGGCATTCAAGAACCTTTTGAATCCTCTCCATACTTTTGTTCCTCTTAAACTAGATAGCATTTTAGCAAAAGCCCCAACGCTTTTACTTATACCCATCTTATTATCATTTAAAATAATTATTGGATTTTTGTCTTGATGATTTCCTAAAAAATTTAAAGCCTCAAAAGCCATACCATTAGCTATTGAACTATCACCAATAACAGAAACAACATTATTTATGGGTGCACCCTTGTCCTTTGATAAAAGAAATCCTGACATAGCAGAAATAGAATTAGAACTATGCCCTGATTCCCAAACATCATATTTCGATTCTTTTACAGAAGCATAGCCACTTAATCCACCAAATTTTCTTAGTGTAGAAAAATCTTTTGCTCTTCCTGTTAGTATCTTATGAACATAACTTTGATGTCCAACATCAAATATAAATTTATCATTAGTATCATTAAAAACATAATGCATCGCTATTGTTAATTCAACAACACCTAAATTACTTGCTAGATGACCACCTGTTTTACTTATATTTTCTATTAAAAACGTCCTTATTTCTTCCGATAATATTTTCATTTCTTTAATAGTTAATTTTTGTATAAACTGTGGATTTTCTATTTTGTTTAAATCAAACATAAAAACCCACCTATTCTTTTTTAAAGTCTACTAATCCATTTTCTGTCATTTGTTTAATAACAAGTTCTTCATTAGCATTTAATATTTCATAACAAACCTTAGATAATTCAATACCAGCTGTATAATTTTTTACAGCATCTTCTAATGAAATATTTTTATTTTCCAAATTTCTTATTATTTGATCTAATTCATTTAAATTTTCTTCAAAACTTTTTTTCTTATTTTCCATTTGAAACCTCCACTACTTTAGCGTTAACAATTCCATCTTTTAAGCTAATTTTTATTTCATCATTTATTTTTACATCATTAATACTTGTAATAATTTTGTTATCCACTTGGACAATTGAATAACCTTTATCCATAATTGAAAGAGGGTTTAGCACCTTTAACTTCTCATTTAATATTCCAAATTGATGTCTTTTAATATTCAAAATATTTCTAACAATCAAATTCATGTTTTTTAGCATTTCATCTAATTGTCTTTTTTTCAAAGATAATTTTTCCGTTGGATTATTATTTTCTAAATGCTTATCCATATTTCCTAAAATCATTTTATAATTATTAAAATAACTTTTTATTACATTATTCATTCGTAAATTAGATTGTTTTAAATAATCTTTAATTGCATCTAAACTTGGCGTTGCAATTTCAGCAGCAGCTGTTGGCGTAGCCGCTCTCATATCCGCCACAAAATCCGCAATTGTAAAATCAACTTCATGACCTACAGCTGATATTATAGGTATTCTTGATTCGAAAATAGCTTTAGCAACTATTTTTTCATTAAAAGCCCACAAGTCTTCAATTGATCCACCACCACGTCCACAAATAATTGTATCAACAAGTTTTTGTTCATTAGCAAGTTTTATTTGTTTTACAATTGAATCTTTAGCATCTGCACCTTGTACAAGTGCTGGATATAAAATAACCTGACACATTGGATATCTTCTAGTTATTGTATTTATAATATCTCTAATGGCCGCTCCAGTAGGAGATGTTATAACACCTATTGTCTTTGGAAATTTAGGTATTGGTTTTTTATGTTGTACATCAAACATTCCTAATTGTGACAACTCTTGTTTTAAAGCTTCATATGCTAAATATAAATCACCAACACCATCAGATTTCATTTCTCTGACAGTTATTTGATAATATCCTCCAGATTCATAAACCGTTACAGTCCCTTTAACGAAGACCTTCATTCCATCCTTTGGTTGAAATAAAACCTTTGATGCACTTGAAGCAAACATCATAGCTGACATTTGTGAATTTTCATCTTTTAATGTAAAGTAAAAATGACCACGTGAATGGTGCTTAAAATTTGAGACCTCACCTTGTAAAAGTACATCTAGTAAATGAGTGTCATTATCGAACTTATATTTAATATATTTTGTTAAAGCTGTAACTGTTAAATATTGTTGTTCCATAGGTCCCCCTATTCTAGATTTTTTCTAATGTTATCTAATAAACGATTATTAAAAGAAACCGCTGTATTATCTCCTAAATCTGAATATATTTTTGTAATTTCTAAGGCTTCATTTATTGCGATTTTAGCAGCAACATTATCAAGCATTTCTTTAGTTGCCAATCTAATTATTGCTCTATCTACTACATTTAATCTTTGCAAAGTATAATTTACTAAAGATTTAGAAATCAATTCATCTATTTTTTGAATATCATTTAATACTGCAGTTGCAAACTCAATACTTAAATCATCTATAATCTCTTCTGTAAAAACCATATTTGCTGCTTCTAAAACATTACAATTATTTATTTCAATAGCGTATAATATTTTAATTGCACTTATACGACTTTGTCTTCTAGTTATTTTCATAATTTACTTCCTTTTTTAAAATCATAAATATATTTTATCATATTTTAAATGCATTTACTACATTTCAAAATATTCTTTATAACCTAATAATAGTATTTTTCTTCTAATATTTCTTAAAAAACAAAAAATGTTCACTTTTCGTGAACACTTCTTTTAATCTTGTGGATTTGTTACTGCAATTTGAACAGCATAATTTTTAGCAAATTTTCCTTTTGCAGCCAATGCAACTGTAACAAATTGTGCAGTTGTAAACTCTTCAGCTAAAACATCAATTTTAATATTCGTTCCATCTACACAAACAAACGCATCATTAAACCCCATTGCCATGATTTCGTTTTCTAATTCAATTTCTGAATATTTTAAATTATATAGTTTATCGATTTGACCAACTTTTTCTGTTATTTGTGCTTCCGTTAATTTTCCAGCAGCAATTGTTGCTTCAAGTTCTTTAATACTTTTATCTCTTGTTTCTAAAAGTTTTAATCTTGCTTCAGCAAAAACAGCATTTTCAGTTTCTCCAGTTAAATCGTCTCCTCCAACTTGATCTGTTGGATTCTTATCAGAATAAATATAGAAAATACTAAGCATCGCTACTATTGCTAATAAGAAAATTGGTAATTTATTTTTTTTCCACATAAAAAGCCTCCTATTTTTCACTATTAAATTATATGAATGAAGAGGCTTTAATATTACTTATTTAGTTTTAAAAGATGTCCAAGCATTATTTAAATTTATTTTCATTTGCTTGTTATATCTAAATATTTCATCAATTCCGCTTCTATAAATAGGATTATAAATTTGTGAATATTCATTAAATGCACCCTCAGATGATGTTGCTTCTACATACGCACTATTAACAGCAGTTGTATATCCAACAAATTCTGAATTAGCTAATGCATTTTCTTTTTCACACATAAATGAAATGAACTTATAGGCCAATTCTTTATTCTTAGCATTCTTTGGAATAATCATTCCATCAACAAATGTATTAGTCCCTGAACTTGGAATATAAAAATCTAGTTTTTTTCCTTTATCTTTTGCCATTTGCATACAATATAAAGCATCACCAGAATAAATTAATGCTAAATCATATTGCATTTCTGGTAATTCACTTAATAAAGCATCTGTTTTAAAAGAACAACTTACATTTGATTTCATTTTATTTAGCCATTCAGAAGCCAGATTAACTTCATCCATATTAGTTGTATTCATAGAAAAGCCTAAATCTTTTAAAGGAACCATGTACCCATCTCTTGATGAATCATAATAAGCAACTTTATTTTTAAATTTTGTTTGTTGGAATATTTTCCATCCATATGTATCTAATTCTTCTTTAGTAACTTTTTCTGGATTATAACAAATACCAACATTTCCCCAGAAGTAAGGTACTGCATATTTTGTAAAGTCAAATGGATTACTTGAATTTCCTAAATCCTGAAACATAGTTTTTAAAGGAGCAGGAATATCTTTTTCTGAATAATTATTAATTTTATTCCAATCAAGTTCTTCAATTTTTCCATCTTGCGCTAATTGTTCTATCGCATATTCACTAGGAATAACAATATCAAAAGATTCAGTTTCCATTTTAGTTATTGCAGCTTCATTTGACTCAAAATATAATGGTTTGATACGACAATTATATAATTTTTCAAATTTTTTTGTTAAATTGACACCATCAATACTACTATTATCAATATATTCATTCCAATTAAATAAATATAATGTTTCTTTAGTCTGACAAGATGTTAATGTAACAATTAAAAAACATGTAATTACAAATAAAATTATTTTTTTCAAATTAATTTTCCTCATTTCTCTTTATTCTTTTAGATTCGCGTAACTTATCAATAACTATTTTTCCAATAATAAATAACATAATAATTACGGATAAAGCATTAAATGTCGGATCCAATTTTTTTACTTTTGAATATAAATATGTACTTATGTTTTGGCTAGATCCACTTGTAAAATATGATATGACAAAGTCGTCAAATGACATTGTAAAAGCAATTGCCGCTGCAGCAAAAATAGAACTTTTTATTTGCGGTAAAACGGCTTTTCGCATTGCTTGCATCGGCGTTGCACCTAAGTCCATTGCCGCTTCAATAATATTTTCATCAAGTGATTTTATTTTGGGATACACTGTAACTATAACATATGGTGTACAAAATGAAATATGTGCAATAAGCATTGTCCCATATCCTTTTGTAATTCCGAACGAAACAAACAGTAATAACAATCCTATGGCTGTAACAATATCTGGATTAGTAATTGGCAAATTGTTTGCTTGTAAAATCAATTTACGCAAATTCTTTTTTGTTTTTGTTAAGGCAATTGATGCAAATGTACCAATTATTATTGATAAAACAGTCGTTAAAAACGCAATAAATATTGTATAAATAACAATTGATATAATTTCTCTATTTGTAAATAAATTTACATACCACTTAATAGTAAAACCATTCCACATTGTAACAGATTTAGCATCATTAAAACTATAAACAGCTAGTGAAACAAGTGGTAAGTAATAGATTATAAAAAATAAAATCATCAAAGCCTTTGAAATAATTTTAGCTTTTGAAGTTTTCATACTAAACCATCTCCTTTGCGGATTTATCTGATTTTGCCGTCAACCACATTAATAACATTATTATTCCCAATAAAATTATTGAAATAGCACTTCCATATGACCACTGTGCATTTTCAATAAATTGTGTTTCAATAATATTTCCTATTAACATATATTTTCCATCACCTAAATATTTAGAAATAACAATAGTTGTTGCCGCTGATAAAAATACAATTGTAACTCCAGATAAAATGCCAGGAACTGAAAGAGGTAAAATAACTTTTGTAAAATTCTGATATTTATTAGCACCTAAATCTGTAGAAGCTTCAATTAATTTATAATCTAATTTAGATAAAATTGTATAAATAGGTAAAACCATAAAAGGTAAATAATTATAAACCATTCCAAATATTACTGCAAAGTCTGTCCCTAATAAACTTCTTTCAATCCCAAAATTCATCATTATTTTCAATAATGGTCCTTCAAATAACTGTTTTACAGCTAATGTCCTTAATAACATGTTAATCCACATTGGTGATGTCACTAACAATATCAAAATAGCTTGAGATTTAGCCGTTCTTTTGGCAATAAAATAACTTATTGGATAAGCAAAAATTATACAAAAAATTGTTGTTATAAACGATAGATAAATACTTTT
This sequence comes from Anaeroplasmataceae bacterium, assembly GCA_031550255.1. GTDB lineage: Bacteria > Bacillota_I > Bacilli_A > Acholeplasmatales > Anaeroplasmataceae > JAVBOS01. Next base: position 24,491 of record JAVBOS010000001.1, read on the forward strand.
GATTAATGCCTTAACTAATTCCTGTGATTTAAAGAAATCAAAATAATTAGACATCGTAAATCCATATATAGGAAATTCCGATTTTTGATTAGTAACTGAATATAGCAAAATTACTAACATTGGCAAAACAATTAAAATAATTAGTATAGCAAGATAAGGAATTAAAAATGATGAAAAGTAATTAATTTTTATTATTTTTCCTTTATTCTTTTTCATTATACCCACTCCATCTTTTCCATAATATGAATATCATCTGGAGTCCATGTTAAACCTACTTTTGCCTTCACTTCTTTAAAATCTGTTGTATGAATTAAAAAAGTTCTTAAGCTTGTTTTAACTTCAATTTCATAATGTACACCTTTAAAAACAACTGATTCAACAATTCCATTCATAAATCCCTTATTTTCGTCAGTAATATCAATATCTTCTGGACGAATAACTATATCTACAAGTTGATTCTTTTTAAATCCTTTATCCACGCAGATAAAATCAATTTCATCAAAGTTGCATAAGTAATCATCTTTCATTATTCCACTTATAATATTGCTTTCACCAATAAATGTAGCAACAAATTTATTTGCGGGTTCATTATAAACATCAATAGGTGTTCCTACTTGTTGTATTTCTCCATTATTCATAACAACGATCTTGTCACTCATTGTTAAAGCTTCTTCTTGATCATGTGTTACGAATATAAATGTAATACCTAAATTTTTTTGAATTTCTTTTAATTCATATTGCATCTCTTGTCTAAGTTTTAAATCTAAAGCCGCCAATGGTTCATCAAGTAAAAGTAATTTAGGTTCATTAATCAAGGCTCTTGCAATCGCAACACGTTGCATTTGCCCACCACTCATCTTTTCAATAGAACGGTGTTCATATCCTTCTAATCCAACAAGTTTTAGGATTTTAGTAACTTTTTCTTTAATAATTACTTCTTTTTCTTTTTTTGATAGAGAATTTTCAACTTGTTCTCTTTTTATTTTTTTTATTATTCTTTCTTTTTTATCATTTTCTTCTTTTATTCTTAACCCAAATGCTACATTTTCGAAAACATTTAAATGAGGAAATAAAGCGTATCTTTGAAAAACTGTATTGGTAGCTCTTTTAAAAGCTGGGATTTTAGTCATATCTACACCTTCAAAATAAACTTCTCCACTAGTAGGTGTTTCAAATCCTCCAATAATTCTTAAAATAGTTGTTTTACCACAACCTGAAGGTCCTAAAAAAGTTACAAACTCATTTTCATATATATCCAGGGAAACTCCTTTAAGAACAATATTACCACTAAATTGTTTTGTTAAATCCTTTATGTCT
>JAVBOS010000015.1:0-3073 GCA_031550255.1 Anaeroplasmataceae bacterium
TGATTCAATAATTAACTTACTTGCAATAATACAGTTTTCATCAAAGATTCTTTTTCCATCAACATTTTTATAGTTAAACATAAACAAATCTGGATGAACAAAAATTTTATACATTCTTGTATCCATGGCTTTACATGCCGCTTTAGCATATTCAATTACATTTAAATAATTAATTCCATGATAACTATTAACTACCATACCATTACTATCAATAAAAAAATGCAATCCTAAATTTAAATAGTCTAGATGTTTTAGAAATTCCTTATAATAGTCATCCTGTTTTGGAACATATTCACATTCTAAACCTCTTAGAATATTTATTTTATTTCCATATAATAAAATGGCTTCATCTAATTGTTTTAAATATATATCATAAAATTCTTCTAATTGCATATTCCTTTGAATCCAATTATCCAAATAATCCTCTTTGCTCATAAAATATCTAGGTACTGGATTATGATCACTTATCCCAATCTCTTCTAGTCCTAATTCTATAGCTTTTTTTACATAATCCTTTATATCACCAATAGCATGATTACACAGTCTCATATGTGTATGATAATTAGCTTTAATCATCTTTTCACTACCCTTCAATCTCATTTATTATAAATTAAAATATTCATTTTTACAATAAAAAAGCCTATTTAATATAGGCTATACTTTACTTTACTATTCTATTATATAAAACTTCTAACATCCAAAAAGCTATTCTAGTTTTAATTAAACTAATTTTTTGAACTTCTTTACACATTTTCTTAATTTCTGTTTTATTTCCATTATTTAACATCAAAATAAACGCTTCAATTACAACATTAAAATCTTTAATATCTTTTGTGTTTTCTTTTAATTCTTTAAGCTCTGAATTAAATTCAACTTTGCTATTTAATTTATTAAAAGCATACATTCTTAAAAAACTTTTAGAAAAATTATCCAACATTATCGGTTTAATATCTTCGGTATTTTCAATTATTGAGGCATAATTTTCATCAAAAAAAGCTAAATAGGCGGTTAACATTTTTCTTTGATTTTCAATTAATTCCGACGTAGTAGAAATTAATTTTGATTGTTTGATATATTTATTCGCCTGGTAAGTATTTCCTTGTCTTAAGAAGACTCTTGCAATATTTAAATATGTTTTAGAAGCATTCTTAACTTGGGATATATCTTTTAAATCAATTTGTTGATGTAAGTAGTGAAGTTCACTACAATAATCACAAATATAATCCATCGCAATAGCAAAGGCCGAGCGGGCAATTTCATACCAAATATCTTTTTCTGGATTTGTGTCAATTATTTCAATATAGGTATAAACACTTTGTACTTCCTGAATTGCCGCATTCCCAATCAAAATATTTCTATCTATGATTTTTTGTAGCCAATTTGGAAAATGTTTTTTAATTTTCTCAAATAATTCAATATTCTTATTTACTTCGTCAATAGAAATCCAACGAAAATTAATTTTTATAATTGTAATTACTATTTCAAATATAGTGTTAACAAACTCTTTTTCTAGACTTATTAACTTATCATAATATAGTAATTCTTCTTCGTAATGCCCATAGTAATTACATGCAAATAAACATTGAATATTTAATTCTAATTTTGCTAAAGTTTCTAAGGAAATATTTTGTTCTAATTTAATAACATTAATTATCTTTTCTCTTATATCCTTTGAACCAAAATTATCAAAAACATCAATCCTTCTTAATGTAGAAACAGATATTTTCGATAAAATGGAAAAATCTATTTTTGATAGATCATTTACAACACAGTGCTGTTTGTACATGGCAAGTATAACTTTATCATCTTTTAGCATTTCATTTAAGTCTATTTTAAACTTGTTAAAGTTTGCTGTCTTAGTAATATCTATCATTTGAAACACTCCTCTTATATGACTTTCTTTTCCTTAAGTAACTCATGTATTGCTTGATAACCGAGTCCCCTAGTTATTGCTACATTAGTTTTTAAAGTCATATATCTCTTTTTTAAATCAATAATATCATCAGATTTTATTAAATCTTCAAATAAATTAATAATTTTTGTAAAAACTGGAAAATTAATAGATTTTTGTTTTAAATCTTTAAGTTCATTTTCAAATTTATCTTTTTCACCATTATAATTATAAGCATATAATAATAAAAATCTAGTTGCATAATAAGAGTAATTTACTATTTTACAATTTTCCAAATATAATATAATCTTATCTATATCTTTTTCTAAAAGTGCAAGATATGATCTGACAATATTAATAAATTGCGTTGCCAGTTCGTCATTGAGGTTAAGATTAATTTCTCTAGCAAATTCTATATACTTTTTAGCTTCATAATAATTTTTTTGATAACAAAATACATTTGCCAATCTAGTGTAACAACGTAAATTAATGCTTAATTTATCAACATCTTTTTCATCTATCATGTTTAACAAATAATGAGTTTCACTTACTCTATCTCCGATAACCTTCATAGCGAAAAGAATTCCATTTATGTTATAAAGATCAAATATATCATCTTTATCACCAGATTCAACGATTTGTACAAATTTATAAACATTTTCTATATCTCTATCAACTGCATAACAGGCTAAAAATATAGAGTTTGCAATTTTTTGCGCCCAAATGGGTAATAAATGAAGGATTCGATAGTAAAATTTAATATATTTCTTTGCCTCGTGATTTTCTATGCCTAAGTGTAAAAATTGAATAATTGATATCATTTCTGAAATTGAAGTATCTTCAACTTGCTTTTTCATATCACAAATTTCATTGAAAAGATCATGCGCCAAGCCTATATACGTGTAATAGGTAGCAGTAAAATAAAGTTGAAATAATTCTGAAATATAATCAATTAATTCTTGATTTTTCATTTCTTTAAAATTAACATACTTAGCTAGCTTTTGAAATGTTTCAAAAGACCCAATTTCTTTTTTTAGTTCAATTCTTCTTAGTGTAGATAAAGACACTCCTGTTTTCTTACTAACTTCTTCTTTTGTAATTTCCTTACGTGCACAAAATGAAACAAATTGTATAAGTAAATTTCTTTCATTAACGCATATCTCATTAAGATCAACCCTAAAT
>JAVBOS010000057.1:0-4034 GCA_031550255.1 Anaeroplasmataceae bacterium
GTTCATCGTCGATAAAATTAAAAGTAAATAAACTAAAGAAAAAATTGCTATACCAATCGCAACTCCAAATATAAAACTTATTAATAAAGAAAAATCTAATTCAAAAAACCAAATTTTGATTGCTAGCATGTTTTTCACTTCCATATCACTCTTTATTATACTATAATAAAGGGCTTTATAAAAGAAAAAAATTGCAATTATGCTTAATATATGGCATAATTTGATATGGATGTGATAAAATGAAACAATTTTTAATAGTTTTAGATCTTGATGATACATTATTAAAAAGTGATAAAACAATTTCAAATAAAACAGTTAAATATATAAAAAAACTAGAAAAACTTAATCATTTAGTTGTTTTAGCTTCTGGTAGACCATTTAGAGGAATGGAAGAGTACTATAACTTACTCGATTTAAAAACACCTTGTATTTCTGATAATGGTGCATTATTAACTTTTCCTGGAAATAATGATTTCAAAGTTATTAAAACTTATATTAAAAATCAATACTTTATCAAATCTTTTAATGAAAACAAAAATATTATTAGGGAAGCATTTTTTTCAATTGATAATGATTTATATATTTATAATAAGTCAGGAAGATTAGATTTTTTATATAAAACAAACTCTAATAGTATCGTTCATGAAATTGACTATTCTACATTAAAGAAAAATATACATCCTTATGGAGTAATTTACGTTATAAATAGTGAGTATAAAGTACAATTTGAAAACTACTTTAAAGAGAATTTTGATAACACAATAAAAACAAGATCTTGGGGATATGACACTAAAAATGCCATATATGAAGTATATAATGCAAATTCCGATAAGTCACATATGGTAAATATTTTATTAGAACACTATTCTTTAACTTCTGATAATTTAGTTTTATTTGGTGATGGAACTAATGATATTTTAATGTTTGAATTAGGACATGCTGTAGCAATGAAAAATGCCTTAGATGAAGTAAAAATCCATGCTAAAGATATAACTAAATATGATAATAATCATGATGGTGTACGTAGACATCTTAAAAATTTTTTAAAGAAAAATAAATAATTATAAATAAAGCCACTTACAAAATTGTAAGTGGCTTATCTATTATTTTTTTAATACAAGTGGTTTTAATTTCCAAATGTCTTCATTATATTGACGCATTGTTCTATCTGTTGTAAAGAAACCTGATTTAGCTGTGTTCATTATAGACATTGCCAACCATTTTTCTTGATTTTTATAAGCATTATTAGCTTGTTCATGTGCAGTTACATATGAATCAAAATCTTTTAAAATGAAATATGAATCTCTATTTAATAAGTTATCTTTAATAATTTGGAATTCATCATGAGAAACTTTATTAAAGAAACCATTTGTTAATTGATCAATAACTTCTTTTATTCTACTATCATTTTCATAATAGTAACGAGGGTTATATGATCCATTTGCATATAAATCCGTTACTTCCTTACTATCCATTCCAAAAATAAAGATATTATCATCACCAACAAGTTGATGAATTTCAACGTTTGCTCCATCTTCAGTTCCAATAGTAACTCCGCCGTTCATCATAAACTTCATATTACCTGTTCCTGAAGCTTCTTTTGAAGCAGTAGAAATTTGTTCGCTTAAGTTACTAGCTGGCATAATTGTTTCTGCATATGTAACATTATAATTAACAACAAATACAACTTTTAATAAACTATTAGTTTCTTCATCATTATTAACTTTATCAGCAATTGTATTAATTAATTTAATAACTTTTTTCGCAAAATAATATCCTGAAGCTGATTTTGCTCCAAAAATGAATGTATGTGGATGATAATTAGCTTTAAATGCTTTATCTGATTTTAACTTATTATAAACATACATTATATGTAATGCATTCATTAATTGACGTTTATATTCATGTAATCTTTTAACTTGAATATCAAATATTGAGTTGACATCAATACTAATACCTTGTGAGTCAAAAATCTTTTTAGCTAAACTTGCTTTTCTAGCTTGTTTCATTAAGAAGAATTTAGTTTGTAATTTTTCATCATTAGCAAATGGAATTAATTTTTCAAATAAATCTGGATTTTTAACCCATTCTTTACCACAATATTCATTTAAAATTGAAACTAATTCTGGATTTGAATGTAATAACCATCTGCGATGTGTAATACCATTTGTTTTATTATTAAATTTATTTGGATAGTATTCATTAAATACTTTCATTTCCATATTTTTTAGTATTTCTGTATGTAATGCAGCAACACCATTAACACTAAATGATCCAGCTATAGCCATATTTGCCATATGAACTGTATTATCTTTTATAATTGCCATTTCATGCGCTTGATAACAACCATTTCCAAATTTTGATTCTATTTCAACAATTAATCGGCGATTAATTTCTTCTGTAATTGTATAGATTCTTGGTAATAATTTTTTGAATAAATATACTGGCCATTTTTCTAAAGCTTCAGATAAAATTGTATGGTTTGTATATGCGCAAGTTTTTTTAGTAATATTCCATGCTTCATTCCATTCAATTTTTTCTTCATCAACTAAAATTCTCATTAATTCAGGAATTATTAACGTCGGATGTGTATCATTTATATGTAAACAATTTTTTTCATGAAAGTTCTTTAATGTATTATGAAGAGATTTATGTTTGTTTACAATAGATTTAACCCCAGCTGCACTAAAGAAATATTGTTGTTTTAAACGTAACAATTTTCCTTCTTCTGTATCATCATTTGGATATAGCATCGATGAAATATCACGAAGTTTTCTATGATATTCAAATGCATTTTCTGGATATGTATTTGCTGGTTCAGCACTCCATAAACGTAATGTATTTACAATTCCATTATTTTCTCCAATCATTGGAACATCATAAGGGACAGCTTTTACATATTCAGCATCTTTATGTAAAACATTTAATTTTCCACCAACAACATCCATTTCAATATATCCAAAAAACGGTATTTCTACTGCTTCTTTATCTTGTCTAACTTCCCATACGTTTACGTCTTTTAACCATCTGTCTGGATGTTCTACTTGATATCCGTTTTTAATTCCTTGTTCAAAAAATCCATAACGGTATCTAATACAATTTCCATGAACCGGTAAACCAAGTGAAGCAACTGAATCCATGAAACAAGCAGCTAAACGTCCAAGTCCACCATTTCCTAATCCAGCATCAGTTTCTTGATGCTCTACTTCATTAATATCAATGTTTAACTCTTGAAACGCCTCTTTAACTACATTATAAACTCCAGAGTTCATTAAGTTATTTGTAATCATTCTTCCCATTAAAAATTCCATAGAAAAATAGTATGTTTCACGTAACTTTTGTTCTTTTGTTTGTTTGATTGTATTATTCCAGTCTTTTGCAATATGGTAACGAACCATTTCACCTAAAACAACATATTGTTGGTATGATGTTGATTCACTAAAATCTACGGCATATTTGTTTTCAACAGCATTAATAAATGCTTCTTTGAATGTCTTTACATCCTTAAAATTCTTATATTCCATAGTAACCTCCTTTATACACCTAAATGTCATTATAACATATATGTTATGTTCATTCAACTTGTTTTATGCTTCTATACTTTATTATAGAAAAAAGTACTATTAAAAATAGCACTTTCAATTATACCTAAACCAATTATTCGAATATATTCCTGGTATATAAAATCTATCATCTTGTGGATAAATAATAATACTTACGTTTTCTATATATTTGTTATCAGCTCTTTTATATGCATTATAAAGATATTCAAATTGCAAGAGATTATTATGCAAAACTTCAATTTGGATAGAACCTGATCCACTAGGATATTGAACTTTTTTATATGTTACAATACCTGCATAATTGGTATTTAATAAATCTTTCATTACTTCAAAAATTTTATAATCTATTTCATAAAAACTTATGTTTTTTGTTTCTTCTATGTATTCAATCAGCCCTTCTAACCCCACATTAGCATCACTTTTTAATTCTTCTAAATAATTATCAGTTTCTACAGATTGTGCCTTATATAT
>JAVBOS010000122.1:0-7890 GCA_031550255.1 Anaeroplasmataceae bacterium
AATAAGATAATTGTTTTAGATGAAGGAAAGATAGTTGAAAGTGGAAACCACAAAGAATTAATGAAGTTAAATGGATGGTATCATAAGCTATTTTTAGAACAACAAATGGATGAAGAAGACAAGGTTGGTGATTCTAATGAGTAAAAAGAAAAATCAACTAAAGTATGGGAAAAGTGATTTATTTAAAATGACTTTACCGTATATTAAAAAAAGTATTTTATTAGTTTTTATTACAATTTTAATGGCTATTGCCATTGCTTACTTAACAGTACTAATGCCGCGTATAACGATGAGTATCTTAGATGATTATTTAGGAAATGATACATTAGACAAGGCTACTAAATTAAGCGGAATAAACAAACTATTAGTTTTCTATGGTTTAATTACATTAGCTATTGTATTGTTAAGATATTTTTTACAATATTTTTTAATGCTAACTTCAATGAGAATAGAAAAAAGTGTAAGAGAGGATGCTATCAGAAAAATAGATTATCTACCGGTTGATTACTACTCATTAGAACCAGATGGTAAAATAGTTGCTAAAATAACAAATGACTCTAATGGAGTAAGAAACTTTTATGGTGTTTTATTTAGTATTGGTCAAGCTGTTGTAAATATGATAGCTGTTTATATTGGACTTATAATACTAGATTTTAGATTAGCATTGTTAATGTTGTTCATAACACCATTAATTTTATTATGGATTACCTTTTATAGAAATAAAGTACATAACTTTTATGTACATATAAGAGAACTTAGTTCTAAAATTACTGGTAAATTAAACGAACTTATTAGTGGAGCATTAATTATACAAGCTTTTAATCAAGAAGAGTCAATGCTTGATGATTATAAGGAAATAGTAAACGAACATAACAAATATGATATGAAAGTTAATACATTATCATCTTTCTTTGGATGGGAATTGTTGATGTTTTTAAGAAGAATATTAGAAGCGGCAATATTAATTTACTTTGGATTAAAATATTTCAGTTTAGGTAAAACTATAATTACAGTTGGTTTAGTAACTACATTTACTGGATATATTGAAAGAATAATCCAACCCATTAATGCAATTTTTAATAATTTAAATGAATTGGAAGATTCAATAGTAGCTGCTAATAGAGTATATCAGTTTATAAATGAAACAGATGATACAAGAGTACATTCAGGGAAAAAATGTTTAGAAGTTGAAGGTAATATTGAATTTAAAGATGTTGTATTTGCGTATGTAGAAGGAACTAATGTTTTAAAAGGCGTAAATCTTAAAGTTAACGCAGGAAAAACTATAGGTATAGTTGGTCATACTGGTAGTGGTAAGTCTTCAATGATGAATTTATTACTTGGTTATAATGATAATCAAGGTGGTGAAATCTTGGTTGATGGTATAGATATAAAAACATACAATAAACAAAGCTATCGTAAACATTGTGGAATAGTATTACAAACACCAGCATTATTTGCCGGGACAATTAAATCGAATGTCACAATGGAAAGAGATATTTATACTGATGAAGAAGTAATTAATGTTTTAAATGAAGTTGGAGCATCTTACATGCTTGATAAAAGTGATAATGGAATTTATTCTAGTATTTCTTTTAAAGGAGAAAACCTCTCTTTAGGTGAAAAACAATTAATTGCTTTCGCCAGAATACTACTTCGTAATCCTAAAATATTAGTTCTTGATGAAGCAACAGCTAATATTGATAGTGAAACAGAATTGAAAATTAAACATGCAATGAATGTCATTACTAAAAATAGGACAACATTTATAATTGCCCACCGTTTATCAACAATTAAAGATGCTGATGAGATAATTGTATTAGATCACGGAAATATTGTTGGAAAAGGTAAGCATAATTTTTTATATAAAACATGTAGTATATATAAAGACATGTATGACAGTCAATATGAAAATGCCAAAAAAGAAAGTGTTGAATAACACTTTTTTTATTGGTAAAATAAAGATTTATGTTTGTTAAAATTTTACTTTATGACATTTCATCATTTCAGTAAGCAGCTATTTTTTTCATTGTTTAAAAGAAGTATAAATAAATTTTACTAATTTACTAATGATATAATTGAGTATTTTAATAGATTTTTGATATCTTTTATTATATAATAAAACAAGAATTATTTTTTAGGAGTGAAAGATATGTCACAAACATTAGAAATAAAAAATTTATATGCAAGAATCGGCGAAAAAGAAATATTAAAAGGTGTCGATTTGACAATAAAAACAGGCGAAGTACATGCGATTATGGGACCAAATGGAACTGGTAAATCAACTTTATCAAGTGTTGTTATGGGTCAACCAAAATTTGAAGTTACTACTGGAGATATATTATTAAATAATGAATCAATTATGGATCTAAAAGTAGATGAAAGAGCTCGTAAGGGAATTTTTTTAGCATACCAATATCCATCTGAAGTAAGTGGTGTAACCAATAGTGATTTTGTTAGAAGTGCTATGAAAGCAGTAAGCGGAACTGCTCCTTCTTTATTTAAATTTATTAAAGAATATGACAAAGCTTGTGGTGATTTAAAAATGCCAGAAGCACTAGCTCATCGCTATTTAAATGAAGGATTTAGTGGTGGAGAAAAAAAGCGTAATGAAATTTTACAAATGAAAATGTTAAAACCCAAGTTTGCCATCTTAGATGAAATTGATTCAGGATTAGACGTTGATGCCTTAAGAATTGTAGGCGAAAATGTTAGTTCAATGGTTAATGAAAACTTTGGGTGTTTATTAATTACACATTATCAAAGACTTTTAGACTATATCGTTCCAGATTATGTGCATATAATGATTAATGGAAGAATTGTAAAAACTGGTGGAAAAGAATTAATAACTAAGATTGACCAACAAGGTTATGATTGGGTTAAAGAAGAACTAGGCATTGATATTGACAAACAAAAAGACCAAAAAGTTAGTGCTAGTTTAGGTTCTTGTGCAATTGCTAAACCAGGAAATAATAAATAATGAAATTATCTATTTATAACGGTCATATTTCTTCTGATTTTTCTGGTCTAAAAATTGATAACTTTGTTTTGACAATCTCTAAAGATATTGAACAAACAATTATTATAGAAGGATACAATGATCAAAAAGTAAATTTAGAAATAAATATAGTAAATAGTAACGTTAAAATAATTGAAAGTAATATTAATAATTTAAATATTAATTTTAACTTATCAAAAAATTCTTTTTTAAATTATCAAAGTGTTAACGAATTTAATTATGAATCAATTAAAAATGTAAATATATTTAGTGATTCAAATTTTAAATATGAACAAATAGATGTGAAATCTATTAATGAAAATATAAATATTAGTTTGAATGATGAAAATACATCAGCTAAAGTTAAATATTTAGTTTTAAATGGGAATAATAATTCTGATGTTAAAGTAAAAATTAATCATCTTGCTAAAAACACGTTTAGTGAAGTTAATAACTACGCTATTGTTACAGATAACGCAAGTGTTGATTTTGAAATAATAGGAAAAATAGATAATGGTAATTCTAAATCAAGTTGTATTCAATTAACTAAAGGTATTATTATTGGAAAGAATGCTAATATAATAGCTAAACCAATATTACAAATTGATGAATTTGATGTGAAAGCTTATCACGGAGCAAGCATTGGTAAAATGAGTGATGAAGACCTATTTTATTTAATGAGTCGTGGATTAACTAAAACAGAGGCATTTAAATTGATTTTAACAGGAGTTATAAATCCATTTATTGATGTTATTTTAGTTGAAGATATAAAAGAAAAAATTAATCAAAGTATAAATCAACTTATTGAAGGGTGATAAAATGTTGAACATTACGGATATTCGTAAAAACTTTCCTGTCTTAAATGACAAACCAAACTTAATATATTTAGATAGCGCTGCTTCTAGTTTAAAACCAAAATGTGTTATTGACACAATTGATTATTATTATAATAAGCTTGGAGTGAATGTTCACCGTGGTGTTTATCAATTAAGCTATGAAGCTACTGATTTATATGAAGATGCAAGAGCTAAAGTTGCAAAATTTATTAATTCATCTTTTGAAGAAATTGTCTTCACAAGAGGAGCTAGTGCTAGTTTAAATTTAGTTGCTAGTTCATTTGGTATGGATTATATTAATGAAGGCGATGAAGTAATTACTACAGAATTAGAACATCATTCGAGTCACTTACCTTGGTTTAAGGTTTGTGAAAGGAAAAAAGCTAAATTGATATATATGCCATTAACTAAAGAAGGAAGAATTACTTTAGAAAATTTTGAAAAAACAATTACTCCAAGAACTAAAGTTTTGGCGATAACTTATGTTTCAAATGTTATGGGATATATTACTCCATTAAAAGAAATAATCGATTTAGCTCATAAACATAATATAATTGTTAGCGTTGATGCTGCACAAGCAGTACCACATAAAAAAGTTGATGTTAAAGACTTAAATTGTGATTTCTTATCATTTTCATCACATAAAATGTGCGGTCCTACAGGAGTAGGGGTATTATATGGTAAAAAGGCTTTATTAGATAAAATGACACCAATTGAATTTGGTGGAGATATGGCCGATGTTGTTACAAAAGATTCTTTAAGTTATAAGGCTACTCCTTATAAATTTGAAACAGGAACACCACTTATCTCAGAAGTTATTGGTTTAGGCGTAGCATGTGAATTTTTAGATTCAATTGGCTTAGATGAGATAGCAAAGTATGAACATATGTTATCACAACGTGCTATTGAACTATTAAAAGATGTTAAAGGTGTTACTATCTATAATCCAACAACAGAAACTGGTGTAATATCATTTAATATAGATGGTGTACATCCACATGATGCAGCAAGTGTTTTTGATAAGAATGGAATATGTATTAGAGCTGGGCATCATTGTGCTCAACTAGTAACTAGCTTTTTAGGCTGTATGGCAACAATAAGAGCATCGTTTTATATGTATAATACAACAGAAGATGTAGAAAATTTCGTAAAAAGCGTAATAGAAGCGAGAGATTTCTTCCAAATGTTTTAGGAGAAAAATATGAATAATAGTAATTTAGAACAATTATATCGTACAGTAATCATGGATCACTTTAAAAACCCTCGTAACAAAGGGCTTTTAGGCTTTAATGGATATCATAAAGTTCACTTAAATAATCCATCATGCGGTGATGATATGAATGTAGAAATTAAAATAGAAAATAAAAAAATTATTGATATCAGACACGATGGACATGGATGTTCTATTTGTTGTTCTAGTGCTTCTGTTATGAGCGAAACTTTAAAAGAAAAAACAATAAAAGAAGCTGAAGTAATTATCAAAGATTTTTATACATTAGTTACAGGACAAGAAGTTACTAATGAAGATGAACTTGGAGAAGCATTAGCTTATGTTGGTGTTAGTCAATTTCCGGCTAGAGTGAAATGTGCTACATTATCTTGGAAAGCGATTGAAAAAGCTATTGAAGAGGTGACGACAAATGAGTAATAAACCTAATGATATAGTTGGAGATTATAAATATGGTTTTAAAACAGAGACTAAATCTGTTTTAGACTCTGGTAAAGGTTTAAATAAAGATGTTATTAATTTTATTAGTAACGCAAAAAACGAACCAGATTGGATGAAAGAATTTCGTCTTAAAAGCTATGAACAATTTTTAAAATTGGACAATCCTTCTTGGGGACCAGATTTATCAAGTATTGATTTTGATGATTATACATATTATATTAAGTCAACAAATAAAACAGAAAATGATTGGGAAAGTGTTCCTGAAGAAATAAAAGAAACTTTTGATAAATTAGGTATACCTGAGGCAGAACAAAAGTTCTTATCAGGTTCATCTACTCAATTCGAAAGTGAAGTTGTTTATCACAATACATTAAAAGAATTAGATGAACAAGGTGTAATCTTTACTGATACAGATACAGCCTTAAGAGAATATCCAGAACTATTAAAAGAGTATTTTGGTAAATTAGTACCATCTAGTGATAATAAATATGCTGCATTAAATAGTGCTGTATGGTCTGGTGGATCATTCATTTATGTTCCAAAAGGTGTAAAGTTACAAAAACCAGTTCAATCTTATTTTAGAATAAATACTGAACGTATGGGACAATTTGAAAGAACATTGATAATTGTTGATGAAGGGGCATCTATTCATTATGTTGAAGGATGTACTGCACCTTTATACTCGAAGGATTCATTACATGCTGCCGTAGTTGAAATATATGTTAAAAAAGATGGATATTGCCGTTATTCAACAGTTCAAAACTGGGCTAATAATATTATTAATTTAGTTACTAAAAGAACATTAGTTGAAGAAAATGGTCATATGGAATGGATTGATGGTAATATTGGTGCTGGCATCAATATGAAATATCCAGCATGTATTTTAAAAGGTAAAAATGCTAAAGGAACAACTGTTAGTATTGCATTTGCTGGACATGATCAAATTCAAGATACTGGTGCTAAAATGATCCATTTAGGAGAAAATACAACTTCTACGATTATTTCAAAATCTATTAGTAGAAATGGTGGTAAAGTTAATTATAGAGGTACTGTATCATGTGGACCAAATGCTAAAGGGGCACGTAGTCATATTGAATGTGATACTTTAATATTAGATGATCATTCATTTAGTGATACTATTCCTACTAATATTGGAAAAAATAATGAAATGTATATTGAACATGAAGCTACTGTATCAAAAGTTAATGAAGAACAATTATTCTATTTGATGAGTAGAGGATTAACTGAGGAAGAAGCTACTGAATTAATTATCATGGGATTTATTGAACCATTTAGTAAAGAATTACCTATGGAATATGCTGTTGAATTAAATAGACTTATTAAACTTGAAATGGATGGGTCTATTGGATAAAAAGAATTTAGAAATTTTCTAAATTCTTTTTTATAATTATATGCTATAATTAATTATAGAAAAAGGAGGCTACTTATGAAAGAATATATTTTAAATAATGGTGTAAAAATACCTAGTATCGGATTTGGAACGTGGCAAGCTCAAGATGGAGAAGAGTCATATAATGCAACACTTGCTGCACTAAAATGTGGATATAAACACATAGATACGGCTGCAGTATATGGCAATGAAGAAAGTATCGGAAAAGCTATTAAAGATTCAGGTATTGATAGAAAAGAATTATTTATCACAACTAAATTATGGAATGGTGTTAGAGGATATAATGAAACAATAGAAGCTTTTAATATTTCCATGAATAAGTTAGGTTTAGACTATGTTGATTTATATTTAATACATTGGCCTAATCCACTTAAATATCGTAATAACTGGCAAGAAATGAATAAAGAATCATGGCGTGCAATGGAACATTTAGTAGAAGCAGGAAAAATAAAAGCAATTGGGGTATCTAACTTTTTGGTTCACCATTTAGAAGAATTATTTAAAACTGCTAAGATAAAACCTACAGTAAATCAAATTAAATTATTTCCAGGTTTAAATCAACAAGAAGTAGTTGATTATTGTAAAAATAAGAATGTTTTATTAGAAGCATATTCACCATTTGGAACAGGTAAAATATTTGATAGTCCTGAATTAAAAGTATTGGCTTTGAAATATAACAAGAGTATTGCCCAAATTTGTGTAAGATATAGTCTTCAAAAAGGATTCTTACCATTGCCAAAATCTGTAACACCTTCAAGAATAGTAGAAAATAAAGAAGTGTTTGATTTTGAATTATCTAATGAAGATATGGAAATATTGAATAACTTATATAACTATGTTGGACCTTTAAAAGATATTGATAATATTAACTATTAATAAAAAAGACTGCAGCCAAAAGGCTGCAGTGTTTTATTTATTATATTATTTCATTATATAATAATACATATCATAATTATTTCATATTTAGAGTATAACA
>JAVBOS010000047.1:0-5087 GCA_031550255.1 Anaeroplasmataceae bacterium
TCTTTAGCTATTTTATTATATCGTATTAGTTTTGATTCAACTTTATCTTTATCTAGTTTATAAACACTTCTTTTGGTAAACGTTGGATATATTTCATTAATTCCTAATTCAACTGAGTGCTTGATGATATCATCAATCTTATCTCCTTTTGGAAATCCTTGAAATAAAGTCACAAAAAATGGCAATTCAGTATTGCCATTTATTTCATTTAAAATATCAAATGATACACTTTTTTTTGTTATATCAGTAATTTGTACTAAATATTCTTTTTGTTCATCAGTGACAATAAACTTATCACCAATTTTACTGCGCATCACATTTGAAATATGAAATACATCATCATTAATAATTGTTTTATTATTAAGTTCTGATGTTGTAATAAAATATTTTTGCATTTTATTCTATATAAAATTTTCTATAAGCAATTTCACTTACTATATATAATCCAACTTGAATTCCAATAAATGCATATGAAATAGCTTGATTTGCAAAAACAA
Organism: Anaeroplasmataceae bacterium; assembly: GCA_031550255.1. GTDB lineage: Bacteria > Bacillota_I > Bacilli_A > Acholeplasmatales > Anaeroplasmataceae > JAVBOS01. Next base: position 498 of record JAVBOS010000047.1, read on the forward strand.
CAAATATATTTTGTTTTCCAATTATTCCACTTAAAATAGCATATAAAGTAGACGCAATTGTTAAAACTGTAGTAATTAATAATATTACTCTAGAAGTTTTAATAAGACCACTACGTTCTCTTCTTCCTGCTTCTAAAATTTCTGCATATTCTAAATCTGTTACATTATCAATTTTTATTACATCATAAGCATAAGCATCAGTTAAATTTTCATCTTCTGTTTTAGCATTTACATAAGTTAATTGCCCATCATGACTTTCGTATAAATCATATATACCACGGTATTTTTTTCCTTCAATTGTAATTAATTCTAAGTTTTCAAAGCTAAATGATTCAAGAGTTTCTTGTTCAAAAAGACCAAGTTTAACCATTGTTTTTGCCTTAATATTATTTTTTCTATTATCTTCTAGTTGTAATAATTTTTCAAATTCTTTCATATAAACCTCCGAGATTTTTTATTTCAATCAAAATTATATCATTATATGATAAATATTTCAAATAAAAAGAAAAATAGTCCGAAGACTATTTTGCAAATTTCTTTTTAAATTTTTCCCAAGGTGAGATTTTATCTTTGCTTTCAGCTTTAGCTAATTGTTCAAATAAAAGTTTTTGTTCATTAGTTAAGTTAGTTGGAGTCTCAAGTTTTACAATTACAAATTGATCTCCAATACTTCCGTTTTTCGGATTTTTAACACCCTTACCACGCAATCTAAATTTAGTTTCCGATTGTGTCCCGGCTGGTATTTTTAGATTTACTGGTTCAGTTACCGTTGGTATTTCAATTGAATCACCAAGTGCAGCTTGAGTAAAAGATATTGGTATAGTTAAATAAATATCACTACCATCTCTTACAAATTCTTCATGTGGTGTAACTTTAAAACTAATATATAAGTCTCCATTTGGTCCACCATCATAACCTGCTTCACCATATCCTGACATTCTAACACTCATGCCATTATCTATTCCTGCAGGTACTTTAACTTCAACATCTTTAGTAACTCTATTTTTACCTGCACCATGACATTTATCACATTTTTTAGTAATTTCTTGTCCTTTACCATTACAACGTGGGCAAACTTGTTGACTACGTGTTCTTCCAAAGATTGTTTGTTGTTCAACTGTTACATACCCTGAACCACCACATTTTGAACATGTATGAATATCATTTTTTGAGTAAGCACCAGTTCCACCGCATGTTGTACATTCTTCATCAACTGTTAAACGTACTTTTTTAGTACATCCAAAAACAGCTTCTTCAAAAGTAATTGTCATTTGCTTTTCAATATCATTACCCTTTTGTGAACCGCGACGTGAAGATCCACCACCAAAAAATGAATTAATGATATCTTCAAATCCGCCAAAACCACCGCCGAAGCCACCAAAGCCGCCTCCACCACCAAATTGATTAGGATCTGTATGTCCAAATTGATCGTAATGGGCTTTCTTTTGGTCATCGCTTAATGTATCGTAGGCTTCTTGAACTTCTTTAAATTTTTCTTCAGCATTAGTTTCTGTTGAAACGTCTGGATGATATTTTTTCGCTAACGAACGATATGCTTTTTTAATTTCTTCAGCACTTGCACCTTTACTAAGTCCAAGTACTTCATAATAGTCTCTTTTTGCCATTATAAACCTCCATATAACCATTAAGGGGCATGATGCCCCTCAAGTTATTTTAATTAGTTAGCGTCTGTAAAATCTGCATCTACAAAGTCATCTTTTTTAGAATCATCATTAGATGCATCACCTTGAGCTTGTTGTGCTTGTTGATATGCTCTAGTAGCTACTTCTTGAGCCGCTTTTTCTAAAGCTTCTTTTTTAACTTTAATATCTTCTAGATCATGATTAGCTAATGCCTTTTCTAAATCAGCAATTAATTTTTCACAATTTGTTTTTTCTTCTTCAGTAACATCTTTTAAATCTTTTAATGCTTTTTGAGTTTGGAAGATTAATGAATTAGCTTCATTTACTAAATCAGCTTCATCTTTACGTTTTTTATCAGCTTCAGCGTTTTCTTCAGCTTCACGAACCATTCTCTTAATTTCTTCTTCTGATAATGATCCTCCACCTTGAATAGTGATTTTTTGTTCTTTACCAGTACCTAAGTTTTTCGCACTAACATTAACAATACCATTAGCATCAATATCAAATTTAACTTCAATTTGAGGTACTCCTCTTGGTGCAGCTGGAATGTCTCCCAATTGGAAACGTCCTAAAGTTTTATTATCAGTTGCCATTGGACGTTCACCTTGTAATACATGAATATCTACAGCAGGTTGATTATCAGCAGCAGTTGAGAATACTTGTGATTTTGATGTTGGAATAGTTGTATTTCTTTCAATTAATTTAGTAAATACTCCACCTAAAGTTTCAATTCCTAATGAAAGTGGTGTAACGTCTAATAATAATACATCTTTAACTTCTCCAGTTAATACTCCACCTTGAATAGCAGCTCCTAAAGCAACTACTTCATCTGGATTTACTGATCTATTTGGTTCTTTTCCAAGTTCACGTTTAACTAATTCTTGAACAGCTGGAATACGTGTAGATCCACCTACTAATAATACTTGATTTAAATCTTTAGAAGTTAATTTAGCATCTTTTAACGCTCTTCTAACTGGTCCTAAACATCTTTCAACTAAATCAGCAGTTAATTTATCAAATTCAACTCTTGATAATGTTCTTTCTAAGTGAAGAGGTCCAGCAGCTCCCATTGAGATAAATGGTAAACTAATTTGAACTTGTGTAACTCCACTTAAATCCTTTTTCGCTTTTTCAGCAGCATCTTTTAAGCGTTGTACAGCCATTTTATCAGCTTTTAAATCAACACCATTTTCTTTTTTAAATCCATCAGCTAACCAATCAACGATTTTTTGGTCAAAGTCATCTCCACCAAGTACGTTATCTCCAGCTGTTGATAATACTTCAAATGTTCCATCAGCTAAGCTTAAGATTGAAACGTCAAATGTTCCTCCTCCTAAGTCAAATACTAATACAGTTTGTTCTTTATCTGTTTTATCAATACCATAAGCAAGAGCTGCCGCTGTTGGTTCATTGATAATACGTAATACTTCTAAACCAGCAATTTTACCAGCATCTTTAGTAGCTTGACGTTGTGCGTCATTAAAATAAGCAGGAACTGTTATAACAGCTTTATCTACTTTTTCACCTAAATAAGCTTCAGCAGTAGCTTTTAGATTTTGAAGAATCATCGCACTAACTTCTTGAGGTGAATATTTTTTACCATTTACATTTACACGGTAGTTATTATCTCCCATATGACGTTTAATTGAACTAATTGTGTTTGGATTAGTTATAACTTGACGTTTAGCAACTTCTCCTACTTGAATTTCTTCACCTTTAAAGGCTACTACCGATGGAGTTGTTCTTACTCCTTCAGCATTTGCGATTACTTTAGCTTCTCCAGCTTCCATAATACATACACATGAATTTGTTGTACCTAAGTCGATACCAATTACTTTATTTCCCATAATATATTTTTCTCCTTAATTTTTATTCGCTAACTTTAACCATAGCTGGTTTAATAACTCTGTCTTTATACATATAACCAGTTTGTAATACTTCGATTACTTTATTAGGTTCTACGCCTTCTTTTGATTCTTTACTAACTGCATGATGAATATTTGGATCAAACTCTTTACCTAAAGCTTCTATTTCAGTTAATCCATCATTTTTTAGTACTTCTACAAATTGATTGGCAATCATTTTAAATCCTATTAAGAAATTTGTAATTTCTGGATTACTATTTTCCATATTTGCTACTTTAACAAGCATATCAACTGGATTTAATAAATCAGCCACTAGATTTTGTGAAGCATATTTTCTGTTTTGAATTGCTTCATCTTTTAATCTTTTTTTAGTATTCTCCATTTCAGCTCTTGCTCTTAAATATTCATCTTTAATTTGAGCAATTTCAGCCTCTAATTTTTGAATTTCTTCTTTATGTTTGTTTTTCTTTTCTTTTTTTACTTCTGTTTCTTCAGAAGCATTTTGTTCAGAAGTTTCTTTTACTTCTTCAGTTATTACTTTCTCGTCTTGCACATCCATGCTCCTATCTGTTATAAATCTTTTTCATACCATTTGTTATGTATTCTAACAAAGGAATTACCTTTTTATAATGCATTCTTATTGGCCCAACAACAGCGATTGTTCCGTATGCATCATCTTCAATTAAATATGGGGCACTAATAATAGCACATTCTTTAAGTTTTTTATCACTAAAGTCATCCCCTATTTTAATAGATAAACCATCATTTTCTAAATTTAATAATTGTAGTAATATTTCATCATCTAAAACATTTAATAAATTTTGCATGCTTTCATGATTTTGAAACTCAGGTTGATTAAATACTTTAGCAAGTCCGGTTTGATAACTTTCAGTATTTTGAAATCTTGCAAATCCTTTAATTAAGAAATTTAAGACATCATCATGAAAATCTACCATTTTTCTTATTCTTGGTTTTGCAGCTTCTTTACTTAATACATGTCTTATTTCCATAATTGAATGGTCATACATTGCATTATCAAACATATCAATAAGTTTTAACAAATCATCCATTTTAGCATCAAC
>JAVBOS010000120.1:0-8488 GCA_031550255.1 Anaeroplasmataceae bacterium
ATACTCTTAATCCGGTTCTATATAATGTTTGAATCACTGCTTTGTCTCTAATCATTGATTTAGGTATTGTTTTTAGTACTTCTTGGATCTCTTCATTGTTTAAGTATTTAATTTTTTTATTTTGGGCACTGTCTTTTGGTAATTCAATATTAATATTGAAGTCTAATGTTTTCAAAAACTGTATAATATCTTGTAAATATCTTTTCCTTGTTGTTGGTGTGTTGTTTCTTTTATTCTTCAGATAACTTCTATATTTCTTCATGATACTATCTATATTATCATTATCAATGCTTTTAATATCATTAGCTACTAAATAATCAATAAATAAATTGACACTATTAGAGTATGTTTTGATTGTATTTTTTGATCTCTCCAAGTCTTCCAATTCATTAACATAATAAGTTAATTCTTTTTGTAATTTGTCTATTTTCATTGTGTTTAGCTTCTTCACGATTAATATTTAATAGATAATTAATATAGGCTGAGAGAGTAGTTTATAGCTAATTTCATTAGCATTGATATTTTATTTCGTGCTGCCTTATTTTCTCTTGGGCTTCTTTACTTAAGTTTTTTATTTGGTTTTGGAGCTTGTGTATGATATATTATTTTTTATCTTATTTTTTTGCCATAAGTTTTTTTAACCTTTATTTTATTATTATACGCATGATTATATAAATGTTTCGTATAATAGTAATTATATGAAGTAATATATATAAAAGAATCAATGTAAATAACATGATACATCATTATTACACTACAATAATATCATAAGAACCTCATTTTACATCAAAGATAAAACATGATGAATCAAAATATAAAAATATATATACAAAGATTCACAATGATAATAACAATACATTAAAAAGAGTATTGAGAAAGTGCTATCATGATTGAAAGAGAAGTAAAGAAGTACGTAAGAAAGAAAAACCAAGATGGGACAAATAGCTATCTTTATAGAATTAATGTATCCAAACAAGATAATCTGGATGATAAGGTTTTCATCTTAAATCAGATAGAATATATTGAACTTAATAATAAAGTTGAAACATTGACTAAAGAAGTTGAATCTAAAGAAACGAAACATAATAGACAATTAGCTAATAAGGATAATGAGATAGGAAAACTAAAAACTAAAGTTCAGGACCTCCAAGAATCAAAAGCAACATTAGAAGATATGAAAAAAATATTAGATGAAAGAGATATTAAACAAAAAGAAACAATTAAAGAATTGGATCAACAACATACAGACCAATTAAAAGAAAGTTATATTAAATTCAATGAAGACATTAACAAATACATAGTTTTAAATCAGCTCCAGAACCAAACATTAAAGAATATATCAAAACTTGGTTTTATGGATATCTTAACAAACAAACATAAGAATATGGCTAAAGAAACAATCAAAAAAGCTATAGATGAAAAACCAGTTTACGAATTAAGAAAAAAAGAAGAGTGAAACGAATCTTAAGACATATTAAAAAATTGTTAAGTTTTGTTAATTTATGAGGTATTTTTTGAATAAAATTTCCCCTAACTTCTAAGTTAATATTCCTGATTTAGGTTATTAAATCAATTTTAGCTATAATAAATGATTCATCTACCCTATTTACTCGTGTAATATATAATACTCTTGTTTTAACGATTTAAAGCAATATTTAGTACACTACAAACCCTGACTTTATATTAAAGTAATATGATCTATTAAAATATAAACTTATGTGTGTTGATTTATACAAAAATAAGTATTATTTTGTATCATAATGTTTCAAAACCTTCTATATTAAAATAATATTATAAATCCAGCGCCCAAAGGTAGTGAACTATCTTATTATTAAGATATTAAACTATATAAAACATAAAATGGTAACTGAAACTCAAAAGAAAAAATTTTGGATATAATATTATTAATTTTATGAGTTTAAGTGATTAATTGTGGTGGAAAACTGATTAACTTATTCATCTAAATCTAATACTAATTTTCCACCACCACCCACATCTTCGCTTTTTAATCCTCTTATTAGAACTTTTATTACCTCTTAGGGTAATTCATAAATTCTGAAGCTAATTTTGTCATTTTTTTGTTAATTCTCTCTTTTTTCCGTAGAGATTGGTTTTGCTTCAACGATTATAACAGGCATATCATATCTTCCTAAATTATATTAAATAAACAAAAATATTAACACATAAATTACAAACAATTTATCCAAACTTAATATGATATGTCACAGTTTAGAATATTTTGATCATTCATGATTTTCCTCCATCTAAGGAACTTATTATTTCGTTCACATCTGTATTAAGTTTTTTCATGTAATTAATGTCTTTAATTTTACTAGAAGGTGATTTTATAGTTACTCTGAACATTTTTCCTTTTATTTTAAAAGACATTTGTTTAACATAATATTTAGAATTATTGTTAAAACCTAAAATTCAAATCTAAAATATTAGCAACCTATTTTTACCTTAACAATTCATGATTTCATCGGAATCGTTCATAAAAACGTTCAATAGAATTGTTCTAATATTGTTTTTAAGTCTTGTCTTTCATCCTCAAGTAAGTCTCTATCAAAGTCATCTGCTCTTTTTAACCAATCATTATTTGATGACCATTTATAAATTGTATTCAGAGAGGGGGTCTTAAGGAAATGTTTGTATCCCTTTTGTATCCCTTTCGTGTTTTCATGTGAAATTCTTTGATATCTTTATTTTTTTCCTCTAAGAATATTAGAAAGTGGTTGTATTGGCGAGATGTTTCTTTTTTTCTCTGATCCCATGAATTGGTGGGTGTGTGTTGTTTCTTGGTTTTCATATTTCACGCCCATTTTACATGTTTTTCATATAAAATTTCCAATTTTTCGCGTTTTTGTAGTTTTTATCAAAAATTGTGAAAAAAGTGTTAAAAAGGTGAAAAGTAGACAATTTTATAAAATTTTTTATTAAATAAGAAATTTTTTAATTTTTAGTAAAAATTAAAATTTTTTAATTTTTAGTAAAAATTGAAATTTGTAATGACAATGATTCATTAATGTATTCAGAAATCAGGGTTTTTATCTGATATTTGGATTTTAAGTAATATTTTACCATTTTTTTATTGATTAATAATTATTAGATTATATAAGTACAATGCCCAGGTGATGATGAATTTATTTTTATTTTTATCATATAAAAAGGCATTTTAATATTTTTTTTTGCAAATTTCGCTATTTAAATATTTATTATTATTCATTTTTTAAGTTTAAAATCAAGTTATTATTCATTCTTTAAATAATTTAAGATGTTTTATCCATTTTCATCCATCTTTGTACAGATTATCCTTTAAATTATTTTACAATATTAATATTCGCTAAATATATGTATTCATAGTTTAATATTCCTTATTATTCTATAATTAGAAATTTTACACTGCATTACATGGAATTTAAGGAATTATTAACGATTAATGATTATTCGAAATTTTAGCGGATTAAGTTAAAGTAGAAAGATCTTAAATATGAGAGTGATAATTTTACTACTCATTATGAAGAAAGTTCAATTAGTAGGCTTAATTTTAGAGATAATTTTATTAGGTTAGATTTATCAGGTAGTAAAGCTGGTGTGAATATTGATAAGACAAAAATAAAGAAAGTTCGAAGTAGTAAACTTCCTTCACTTAGACAAGATGCTAAGATGTTAAAATATGGCGTGAGTGATAAGAGGGAATATATAAAGATTTTTAATTTGTTAGGTTATGATAAATGTATACAGATGTATAATATTAAACCTAGTAAAGATGAGAAGTGTTAATAATTAAGTTTATATAATAGAAAACGTATACCTTATGGTAGGGGTGGGGGGGCCCCCCTCCCACCATTATGCTATAGAGATTAAGAAAACGTCAATACAAGATATAAAGGAAATATTCTATAACAATAAAGCAGAAGAAAACACATGACGAAATGCCATTAACCTAACAATTAGATAAAAAACCACCCTACACAATTCCACATTAATAGATAACAGTAAATATTAAATAATGTACTATTCGGCGTTATTAATAATAAAAGAAGAATCAGCCTTAAAAGGGTTAAAATATATAGTAAAGTAATATCTAAACAATCTAAGGATGTAAAGGATAAAAATAACAAACAGTATTTTCCAATACATAAGATATTTGTAAAGGGTGCTTATAAAAAAGGTAGAGTATATTATATAATTACACGTGGGATAGAAGAATGATATTAGACAATATGCAAATGAAAAAGGATAGAATCAATCTAAAAATAGCTGATTTATATGACGAATGTGAAAAATTAACTAAAGATTTAAATAGTGTAAAAAGTGATGGGCTATACAATATAGCCTTCCACCAATTACAAATGAAACAAGTAAAAATCAAAAGGCTTAAAAATGAACTAGAAGATTTAATCATGAAGGAAGAGATAGAAGATTTAAGAGAGGAATGATTATGTCGTCTTATTCATTGGGTAAGACATGTTGCAACTACAGCAGGAATAGTTGAACACAAATTTATAGAAACTAAAAGTACATGACATCTCATGGTGAAGAAACTATATACTATTATAAAGGCGGTTGGAATTTTAGGGATACAGTCGGGCATATTAGTAAATATAGATATGACATCATGAGTAAAACTTTCACTCAAAACAAAGTCTGTGTAATAAGACGGACCACATATATAATTAATATAAAAGTTCATAGTTTATTTAAAAAATGTGAGAAAATGAGAAATCTAGTATGAAATAAAAAATTAGTAAAATCAGATATTGGTTTAATGTTTTTTGGTATTTGTGGACCAAAAAACACACAGAAAAGACCAACAGATAAAACAATACACAGCCTTATAAAAGGTCTATTATAAAATTATATTTGAAGAAGTATATAAAGATTTACATATTTTGCCGTTTTCATATATAATACTTTTTTGAAGGGATTAATTATAATGATTTTCCTGTTCTTTTCTGTTCAAAAACCTATACACTGTTTTTATAAGCTTTTATAATATACTATTTCTCCTAGGAGAAACAGAATATGGGAAATAATCATTCTAAAATAAGTAAAGAAGAGAATAAGGAGTTATTAAGAGGTAATATAAATAATAGAGATAATTATGATTTAAGAGTTAAAGGATATACTCTAATTATACTATTCCATGATTATTGTAAAACAATTAGTTCCAGATCATTATTTAAAACCATTATATTTAGTTATATATACAATAATAAGTGTATTGGCCTAAGGAGAATATTAAACAACAAAAGAGCCGAACAAATATTATTAAGGGGTTCAGTTCAATGAATTTTACATATTTAACTAACGAACTGACTATAAGTAATGGTGTGGGAATTCGACTATTAACAATTAGGGAAAAGGAAAAAAATGAAAATACATATTTAAACATATTTTTAATTAATAGATACGAAACAAAGAGTGGACTAACAAAAGAACATATTATAGATCAAACAGGAATTAATCCAAACGGTTTTAATTTATTCCAAGCTGAAAAAGTTAAAGAACCAGTACTAAAATTATTAGAAGTTAAAATCAAACAACAAAATAAAAAAGTTGATATGAAAAAACTTGAAGAAGTTTATTGTGATTTAATTAAATATGCCAGGAATGTTATACAATATGAAGATGAAGGAAAAGAAACCAGAAAATACTCAAATAAAATAACAAAAATAAACAAGGATTATAAAGAACAATTAAAAACATTATCAAAGGATTACCCTATTCTTGAAAACATTAATCTGGAAGGAAACCAAACAAATCTTGCAAGAGTAAAAAATAATGAAATAAAAATAGAAAAAGTCAAAGAAATAGAAAATAAAAAATATAATGACTTTTTAAAGGAAATTGAAACAAAATATAGATACAATGTTTTGGATTATGTGCAAGATAAATCCAAATACTTGATTTTAAATGAAGAAGCCAATATTTCAAAAGATATATTATTATCTTTTATGATAGTTAGAGGGGCTAAAAGTGTTTTAAACAATAGACATGGAGCTTCAGACTCAGGAAAATCATTCAGCATGGAAACAGCCTTAAATTACTATATACCAGCCCAATATATTATAAAACAGTCAAGTCAGACAGAAGCCAGCTTTATAAATGATTGTATAGGGGATAGTAAACGGTATGACCGTAAAATAATTTATATGGGGGATTTGGGAGATAAAGAACACTTTGAAAGAATGAAACCTGTATTTAATGTTTGTAAGATATTAATATCAGAAGGTTATTATAATCATAAAAAAATGGCTAATGATAATGAAAAACAAATACCAATAGAATTAGAAGGAATAATTGGATTGTTTTATCAAACAGTCATTGAAGAAGACGCGGATAAAACAAACCAATTGGATAGTAGAAGTTTTATAAGTTCTCCAGCCCTAAATGATAAAACAGAGAAAATAAAGTTTTCTAATAGAATAAAAAAACAACCTTATCCAGAACACAGCAAATTTAATAAGGCTGCAGACGATTTACAACAATTTAAAAAGTATTTTGGTTATATGATTAAAAAATTTAACGTTGATGCTAGTAATTGCATTATTATAAATCCTTTCTTAGAATATACTTTCTTAAAACTAACAGAATTAAGCACGACAGAAACAAGACAGTTAGATATTATTGGGAATATGTTTGATTCTTATTGCTGTTTATGTCATAAAAGATGCTTTAATGTCAAATCTGAAGAATTCACTTATTTAATTCCACGAATAGAGGATGTTCAAAAATTTATTAATTTAATATATTCAAATGTAGGACTAAAAACTTATGAAAGAAACTTATTATTATTCTTAAATAAACATGTTGAACCATTACCCATAATAGACAATGCAACACAAACTAAATTGACAGGTGAAGAATTATATAATGAAATAGAAGAAAAAGAAATGGAAAATAATCCGAATATTAATTTATCCATTTTAAAAACCAATTCAATGAAAAAATTATTTATATTATATGGATTACCACAAAAAAAAGAAACTATAATTAATGGTCAAGATGAATTGACCAGCAAAAAAGGAAAATGTTTTTTTACAGTTTCTAATATAAAAAGAAGGTTTCATGGAAACAAAGAAATAAAAGATATAGATAATTTAAACAAATGTTTAATAGATCTTTCTCTTAAAGGTTTTTTGGGACAGCTTGAAGAGAAAAAAGGCAAAGCTAACATTTATTATCTCAATAAAAAAAAAATGGATGAAATAGAAGGAAATTATATTATGCAAAAAAAAGATAAAAATAAGGCATTAGAACATTTACAAGAAATAAACAGGAATTATTCTAATACTGACCCATTAATAAATACTCAAATGTTTAATAAAATCAAAGAGAATTATTTAAAAACTAAGTTGAATAAAATAATAAATTATTGTTAATAATAGAAAATTTGTTAGTGCTAATAGGTACCCAATTTAGTGCTAATAGGTACCCAATTTAGTGCTAATAGGTACCCAATTTAGTGCTAATAGGTACCCAATTTAGTGCTAATAGGTACCCAATTTAGTGCTAATATATTATACATATTATTAATATATACTCTTTGATTTATAAAAAAAGAATTTTGGAGAGATTTGATAAAAATAATATAAAATAAATATAGACCTAAAAATTTTTCATTAATTTTTCTACTATATCATTTTATGTGGGGGTATGTTTTTTTTAGGAAAATTTTCTTTTTTTCTTATTTTTGTCTCTGTTTTAAAAAATAAGATCATATAACAATTTTAGGTCAGACCTATTAGCACTAAATTGGGTACCTATTAACAATATTATGATAACTATCCGAGATTTTTATGAAAGATTTTTTATATTAAATTTTATTAGAAACTTTTTTTTGTTCGGATAAAAAAAGTTTATAAAATATGCATGAAATATAAAATCTAAGAAAGAAAATACATTCACCAAAATTATGGGACCAGAGAAAAAAAGAAACACCACGACAATACAAATACTTCCTACACTTCCTAAAAACAAAACAACGCGAAATCAAACAATTCCACACAAAAATGCAAACACAGTGCAAACGAGATGCAAACATTTCCTTGAGATCCCTCCCCCAAAAAAATAAACAATTACTTAAAATATCTTAACAATAATTATAGATAGGACTAGAGACATATTTACCACCATGAAATTCATTTCACACTTTGCAAATGAACACAATCTTTTAATTCTTTCAATTTTTAAAAAAATGTTATGATGTCTTCCGTGGAGGATTTGGCTATTACCAATAACTATAAGGGGGTATTATGATAAATAAAAAGAAATTGATAATTCTTACACAATTAACTTTTCTGATAGTGAAGATCGGATAATTTTTAATGATAATTATTCGACTATTAAACTAGAAGTGATTAATAAATCTAAAAATAAGACTTTCAAGAATTTTGATCTAATTAAAAGACCATTTAAAAAATCAACATTTAGCATTGATGACATTAAAGTCCATGAACGAGAAAAAATACTTGATAAAAAT
>JAVBOS010000198.1:0-3818 GCA_031550255.1 Anaeroplasmataceae bacterium
CAAAAGGAAATTATTTTAATAACAGAACTCCATAATAAAGATAAAGCTAATCCATTTAATCCCCACAAAAGAAGAAATGAAAATTTATTATTTGAAAAACTAAGAAGTAAATTGAAAATTGCACTGAAGAATAAGCCTAATCCAATTAATTTTTTAGGACTAAATTTATCACCAAGTTGACCACTTATTAATTGTCCAATACCATATGTCCAAAAAAAGACACTTAGTAATAATCCGGCAAATTCTTCAGTTAGAGTTAAGTTTTTTTTAATATCAGTAATAGCTATTGCCATATTTTTTTTTGATAAATAACTTATACCATAGGCGATTGCACAAAGTAAGAAAATTCTTAATTTTTGTTTTTTTGTATCCATTATAATTTCTCCAAAAGATTTTTATTCTTTTAAATAAGTTCTTGTTTATATATAATACCATATATGTTATAATAAAACTACAAAAATATCGAAACGTTTCGAGAAAGGAAAAAATATGCATTTTAAAAAAATCATTACAATTTTTGGGATTCTAATGTGTCTTGGTTTAGGAGGATGTAAAAATGGTGATTCAATGTTTTATTTTATAGCAAATCAAGGAACTGAAGTAGAAAGTATTGATGTAAAACCTGGTACACCGTTTGAAATTCCAAAAGAACCAACAAGAATAGGTTATACTTTTGAAGGCTGGTATACTGATAAGGCATTAACAAAACTATATACTTTTCCTAAAATAATGCCTAAAAAAGGTGTTATATTATTTGCTAAATGGACTGTGAAAAAGTCAACAATTACATATAACACAAATGGTGGGAGTATTCATGATTCATTTACAGATGATTATAATTCTTATGTATTTACTCCAATTCCTAAAAAGGAAGGATTTGAATTTGGAGGCTGGTATATTGATTTAGATTATACGATAGAATTTAATAAAATAATGCCAGAGAAAGACACAACTTTATATGCAAAATGGTTGTACTATAACGAAGAAACAAAGATTAACTTAAATACTAACTGGAAAAGTAGTGTAGCAAATTCGTATACAATTACAACAAGTGAAGGAAAAAATGTAATTACAGCTAATTCATCTAAAGGGGCATGGGATTATGTATATGTAAATGTTCCACAAAGTATCGCAAAGTATTCAAGATATGTTATTACATTTTCTGGAACAAATTCAAAAAACATGATGATTAAAACTGAAGGAACAGGAGTAACTGTTTTGGAAAAAACTCTTAATTTAAGTTCTGAAACTACTACATATGTGTTAATTACAGAAAAAAATAATATTGGAGAAAATAAATCAATCAAGTTTATTATATTTCTTAATCCAAATGTAGTAGGTTCTGGTGTATCTGCTACTATAGATAGTTTGTATCTATATGAAATGAATGTAGGGTAGGTGAGAAACATGAAAATTAAAATTTTATTATTATTGCCAATTTTATTTTTAACAGCATGTAGTGCGGAAGGAAAAACAAAAATGTTAGATGGAACTGAGAACTTAGAAACTTATAAAGAATATGGGAATACACTATTAACTTTTTCATTATTTAGTGATATACATTTTCATAATGTAAATGATGCTACTGTAAAACAAACTTATCCTCTTGCATTATTAGAAGCTAGACGTTTAACGGGCGATAGAATAGATGCAGTTGTAGTTACAGGTGATTTTTCAGAAGGGTACATTGAAGATTATGATACTTTAATCAATACAACTAAAACATATTCAAAAGAAAATACACCGCTTATTGCTTCATATGGAAATCATGAAGGAAATAATAAACAAAACCAATATGTAGATAAATTTGGAGTTGAAAAGAATAACGTTAGAACAGTTAATGGTTTTTCTTTTATATCATTAACTCCATATAATTCATCAGGTAATAGTGATTTTTATACAATGGATCAACCAGATTATTTAGATGAACAATTAAGTAATATTACAGCTGATGGTAATAAAAAACCAGTATTTACATTAGTACATCACCCAATTCAAGGAGCTACTAATGCTGTTGAAGCAGGAACTTATAAATTAAAACCAATTTTAGACCAATATTCAAATGCATTTGTATTGTCTGGACACGATCATTCGCCATTTAGTGACAAGTCTTTATATAAAGGTAAATTTTATGCTTTTGAAACGGCAGCGATGACAGATAAAACAACTAGTTATTTTGCGATAGTTAGATATACTGATAAAGGTTATATTATTATAGAAAAATATACTGTAACTTTAGGTAATAATAAAGCACATCATTTAGAAAGTGATATAGTAATAAATTTTAATGAATTTATCGATAGTTTTAAATAAAAATAAAAGGATTATATTATAATAAATACCATTTTATTAATATAATCCTTTTTCTTTTTTGCTAAAAGTCTTAATTTATATCAAATTTTTTTAAAAACATATTGATGTAAACACTTACATATGATAAAATATAGACAAATAGAAATCGAAACGTTTCGAATAAAAAAAGGAGAATTAATATGCTAAAAAAACTTTTTACATTTTTATTAATTTTTACATTAGTTGGAACCATTACTTCATGTGGATCAGGAGAACCAGAAGATCCCGATGCACCTTTTGTTATTTTAAAGGGTTTTGTTGATTCTGGAAAAAGTGTTTATACAATTGATGAATCAACAGAAGGTTCGTTAAATGTTAAATACAATAAAGGAGAAAATGCAGATGCATTTTTTACAAAAGAAATAAAAATATCTGATAAATTAGAAAAATATAAAAAACTTGTAGTTTCTATGAAAGGAACTGGTAGTGCTAAAATTGTTTTGGTAGGAACAAGTGAAGAAAAATTTATTGGACTAAAAGCACCAGCCGGAAGCACAACTTTTCAATGGAATTTAGATAATGATGTTGATTTCTTAAAAACGGTTAAGAAAGTATCAATTTATTGTGCTCCAGGAAAAACTAAATCAGTTGGCGATATAACTTTTAGTAAATTACAATTTGAAACATCAACAGCTTTCGGTAAACGTTATGAATCTGGAGATACAGATATTAAAGAAGGAACTAATGATTATGATGGTGCTAGTGAAACATTTAGCTTTAATGCAAATTGGAAAAACTATAATAATGGTACTGACTATGAAATAGTAGAAAATAATGATGATAGTGTTACTTTTAACTATCCGACTAAAAAAGAAGATTGGAGTTGCCTTGCTACATTTGTCGATGGTAAACTTTCTGTCTTTGATTATGTGACTTTTAAAATTAAGGGACAAATAGGTCATACATTAATTGTTAAAGTTAATGATGATAATACACTTGAAAGAAAAATTGCATTTACTTCAACAGATGAAAAAATTATTTCAGTTTCACTTAAAGATAAATCTGCGGGAGCTAAAGATGCAATTGATAAAATTATTTTAATTCCTGATCAAGGAACAAAAAACACTGGATCATTTACAATAAATAAAGCTTATTTTAGTAAAGTAAATGAAGATCCAAGTGTTAATGTTTATAATGGAAATGATACAACATTTAATATTAATAAAAACATTCAGGATGGTGGAGATAAAAATTATACTGTTTCATTTAATAATAATATAACATCTGTAAATTATGCAAAAACAACTTCTACATATGCTTACATGGAAGTAGCAGTTGATGGAAAATTAAGTAATTTTGACTTTTTAACATTTAAGGTAAAAGGTACTGCTGAACAAAAAATAATGCTTAAAATTGAAGTAAAAATTACTGATGAGCAAAAAGAAGTTGCTGAAGAAATATATGTGTTAAATGGAAATGACCAAACATTTACATTAGATATTTATCATATAACTGTGGCTTCGAGA
>JAVBOS010000116.1:0-3997 GCA_031550255.1 Anaeroplasmataceae bacterium
AATAACTTCATCAAGGATATTTTCAACTTCTTGAATTAAATGAGTTGAGATTATAACTGTTGATCCTTTAGAATAATTATTCATTATCAAATTAAAAATAACATCTCTTGATGCTGGGTCTACTCCAGCAATTGGTTCATCAAAGACATATAATTCAGCATTTCTTGATAATGTAAGAATTAATTGTAATTTTTCTTTATTACCTTTAGACAAATTTATTACTTTTCTATCTAAATTTATATTAAACTGAGTTAACAGATTTAAAGCTTTTTTTTCATTAAAATCAGCGAAAAATTCTTTATAAAATTCAATTGCTTGCCTTACGTTAAATCTATCACTTAAAAAATCATGATCCGGTAAGTAAGCAACCTTAGCCTTTGATTTATATCCTAAACTTTCCCCAAATATTTCAATGTTACCCGTAAAATCTTTAATTAAACCTACAAGTATTTTTATAAGAGTCGTTTTTCCAGAACCGTTTGGTCCTAATAAGCCAACTATTTTTCCCTTTTCAATTGTCAAATTTACATCATCTAATGCAACAACATTGGGATAAACTTTTTTTACGTTTTCGATCTTTACAATTTCGCTCATAATTTTCCTCCATTTATTTTTCTACTGAAAATCTATATTCAATGAAATGACTAAACTTCTCTGTAGACTTCAAGTATTTGTAATTACTACCTTTAATATTCATTTCATTTGGTATTCTTTGTGGCTCGATAGCTATACCTCTATAAGGTTCCCCAAGTAAATCATTTTCTAATACAGTTTTTTCATTATATGTTCCCCCAGTATATAAGACAATACTCGGAAAATCTGTTTTTATTTCTACTTTTCTTTTTGATTTATTATCTTTTAAAATTAATGCATTTTGTTTAATATCTCTATTTTCTTTCAAAACAAAAGCATTATTAAATCCATTGGCTTTCTTTACTTGTTCATTTTCAAATTTTTCAATGTTACTCTTTATTGAGTTAACATTTAAAAAATTATATGGCGTATTAGTAACATCTCTTATTTCTAATGGCATATTGTTTTCACCATTATATAAATATTTATCACAATCTAAAAGTAATTGATGCTCATAAACGCTACTATAATCACCTGATAAATTAAATACAGAATGATTAGTCATATTTAAATACGTATCCTTATCAGTTATTCCTTCAAATTCAATCCTTAAAACATCATCTTTAAAAAGTGTATATATTACTTTAATATTCCTATTTCCTGTATACCCTTCTAAACCATCAACAAAACTAGTTTTCATTGATACTTTAACAAAATTATCAGTTGCTTCTGTAAAATCCTCTTCCCATAATCTTTTAGCGCCATTATTTACTCCACCATGCATATTATCATTACCAGTGTTTTTACTAAGTTGATAAACCTTATCTTCTATTTTTAAAATACCACCAGCAATTTTCCCCGCATTTGGACACATCGTAGAACCAAAAGTTGGGTAACCTGGTTGTGCATAATTATTTATATCTTTAAATCTTAAAACAATATTTTCTTTTTTGCCAGAAATATCTGGTGTTTTAATACATAATATTGTCGCCCCAAAAGTCATTAATTCAATATCTATTTTATCATTACTTATTTTATATATATAATTATTTTCATATTCTAAAAATGGTGCTTTTTCTTTTATTAGTCTCATAGTATCCCTCATTTATAAACATATTGTAATACAAAATAATAAATATTGAAAGACTTTTTTAATTTATATACCATTGTATTTGTATATTATCTTTTAATTTTATTGGCGATGGATTTATATTAATAATTTCTTTCGAAACCATTCCAATATCAAAAGCTGTATTTGAAAGAAAGGTATTATTGATATTTCCATAATTTATCTCTTTAATATCTCCAAGAATAATACCTGCCTTATTAACAATAATCATAGCTAAATCAATAGCATTGTCTATAGCTTTTTGAATAAGCATGTTTTTATATATATCTTTTTCTTTTACACTAAAACTAATATTTAAATCAGGATTAGTAATTGAATCTGTTATAGCTTTAATAACATTACTTAATAGCATCATATCTAAATTTAATTCTATTCTGAGTTGATGAGCTAATCGATAATTTTTAAATTTATTTTCAAATATTCCTTCTACTAAAATTGAATCATATATACTATTAATATTATAATTTATTGTTTTTATATCTTTATCATCAATTTCAACTAATTTCAAATTCTCTATTAATGACTTATACATTATATTTCCTGCAAAAATAAGATTATCATAATTTTTGTCATCAATAATAATATTCATATTTATTATAATTATATCTGGTGAAACATCAATTTGACTTTCTCCAACAACACTAATTACCTTTTTCAATAAAAAACACTCCTTAATTTAGAATATTCTAAATCAAAGAGTGTGTTCTTTTAAATATTATTTATAAGAAATGTTTACTACAAAATTATAACTAGTATATTCTTTATACTCAATATTTACTTCATCACCAATATTTAAAAATCTAGCAACATTGTTTAAAGAAGTATTTACAGTAAAATACTTATTATTTTCTGTTGAAAGCATAAATTCAATTGTTGTCCCTAAATCTCTTATTCTTGTAACTTCACCACTTATATTTTCATTTTTAATAGTGATTATACCTGAGTTAGCAATTAAAGAATCATAAGCTTCTTCAGCTTCTTCAAATGAATTTCCCATAGCAACTAAACTACCATTTACAACATTAACATAAACCATTTTTTGTGCTTTAACTTCATTTTTTAAAACTAAGAAATATGTTGGAACACCGCGGTAATTAATTAAAATTGGCCATGTTGCATCAAGATCCTGCGCTTTTACTCTTTCATCTTGCATCGCAATACTTCTAGCACGCATTTCAGTGATACCAACTTTAGAATATCTTACTGCTTCTTTTGTTTTTAAATTAATAGTAACAAATCCAATTGATGTTTGGTCAGCTTCATTTGGAGATGTTATACATGAAATATAATATGTTTGTCCATTTTTAATAAAATAGTTGTATCCATCAGAAACTTGAAAAACTTCCTTTTTTTGACCGATAGTTGCGTTAATATAACCATTTTTAAATTTAAAAGCATTTGTTGCTTGATCCGCAACAATTGAATCAACGATAACTCGATCAACCCATTTTGGTTCATCACCAATTTTATATTTATCTGTTTTACCTGTTGTAGGATCACATAAAATTACACCAGTTGGTGTTTTTCCACTTAATAAACCAATCTTATTTGTATAAGTTGGAATTACCCAATATGGTTTACCTGTATCATCAATTTCAAAGTATTTATCAGAGTATAATGTTGCTGGATAATTAAATCTTATATGTCTATCTAAATCTTTTCCAAATTTAGCAGTTTGCATATATTGTAATCCGCCATTTACTTCAACAAGCTTAGCCTCAGAGGTAACAACATTTACTTCAATATATCCTATTGTTCCTTGATTTTTTCTACTTAAAGAAACAAACAAATTATCATATTCAAGTGGAGCAACTCTTACAAGTTCATCAACACCATTTCTATTAACTGTTATTATTGTAAAGTTTTGATAATCTATTCTATATTGTGCACCATAATCACCAAGATGTTGTTCCGCTTCTCTAAAGGCTAAATCTTTATCAATAACAGGTAACATAACAGAGCCATTATTATAGTCAAAAGCAGTACTAAATTCTTGTTCTGAACCATTTTTAATTTCTAATTGTTTATAGTATGCATTAGATCTAAACATTTTACTTCCACTTAAACCAAATATAGTTAATAAAGTAATGATAAATAAAAATGCTATACCTACGCAATTAATTAAAATAAATGATGTACTAAATTTATCACTCGCATTTACAATGCTAGTTCTATATACTCCATTTCCAACATGTTTATATTGTTTAAAAGTTTTTCTACTTTTCATTGCCTTTTGGATTATCTTATTCTTAAAAATTAATCCTAAAACCATTAAAATATAACCAATAATGAACA
>JAVBOS010000156.1:0-5667 GCA_031550255.1 Anaeroplasmataceae bacterium
TACAGAAAGAATTCTAATTAAATCTGGTTACTATAATACTAAAGTTACTGAGTATAGTAAAATAATTGTTGGTATTTATAGATTGACAATGAAATCAAATTCAGATAATTTTAGACATTCGTCTATTCAAGGCGTGATTAAGCGACTAAAATTAAAGGGAATAACAATCGTTATATTTGAACCAACATTAACTTCAACTGAAAATTTCTTTGGTAATAAAGTGATTTCCAATTTAAATGAATTTAAAAATATGTGTAATGTTATTGTAGCAAATAGAATGGATCAATTTATTGAAGATGTTGAAAATAAGGTTTATACAAGAGACATTTATAATAGAGATTAATAATTCTATAAAATGTTAATATAATAAAAAGGAGAAAAATAAATATGTCTTTAGCATTCATGTATATAACAAATGATATAGAAATCGCCAAAATATTAGATGATAATAGAATTGATAGAGTTTGGATAGATTTAGAAGTATTGGGTAAATATGAAAGGCAAAAAATGATTGACTCTGTTAAGTCTAATCACTCTATTTCTGATATAAGAATAATAAAACAGATTTTAAAAAATTCATTTATGCAAGTAAGAGTTAATCCGATTAATATAAATTCTAAAAAAGAAATAAATGATGTTATTGATGCAGGTGCAGATTATATTATGTTGCCAATGTTTAGGACTAAAAAAGAAGTTGAACAGTTTATTGAAATTGTAAATGGACGTGCGAAAACAATACTTTTGTTTGAAACTATTGAAAGTATTAATAATATCGACGATATTTTAAACTGTCCAGGAATAGATGAGGCACATATAGGGTTAAATGATTTGCATTTGGAATTAAAAAAAGATTTTATGTTTGAACTATTTCTAGATGGATTTGTTGAAAATATTTCTAAAAAATTTATAGAAAAAAATATTCCATTTGGTATTGGAGGAATATCTAGAATTGGTAATGGAACATTACCAGCAGAAGTTATCATTGCAGAACATTATAGATTAGGGTCTACAAGGGCGATTTTATCAAGATCTTTTTCTAAATCTAACAATCCTAATGATAAAATCGAAGATGTAATAAAAGTAGGAGTTGATGAAATTCGAAATTATGAGTCTGAATTATTAAATAAAGATGAAAGATTTTTTATTGATAATAAATTAATTATGGAAAAAAATATTTGCCAAATAGTGGAGCAAATTAAAGAAAGCAGGAAATAATAATGTTTTATAAGTTAGACGCATTAAAAAAGATGACATTCGATTTTCCAGATGCATTTTATTTAGTTAATCATCAATTATTTTCAAAAAATTTTGATGATTTATTGAATAGTTTTAAAAAATATTATGAAAAAACAAACATCGCATATTCATATAAAACTAATTATATACCTAGATTTTGTAAAATTATTGAAGAAAAAGGTGGATTAGCAGAAGTTGTCTCTGATATGGAATGTAGAATTGCTTACAAATTAGGAGTTGATCATAAATCTATTGTATTCAATGGACCATATAAAAACGAAAAATTTATGAAAGATTTTCTAATAAATGGTGGAACCGTTAATATTGATTCTACCTATGAATTAGACATGATTTGTAGTTTTGCAGATGAGAATCCTAATATAAAAATAAACGTCGGAATTAGATGTAATTATGATGTTTTAGATGGTATAATCTCTAGATTTGGATTTGATATAGACGGAGAAGAATTTTCAAATGCAATTTTAAATTTAAATAATAGAAAAAATATAAACATTAAAGGGCTACATGCACACTTTGCTTCAAGAGATATTGAAACTTGGAAGAATAAAGTAAAAGGAATGCTAGCATTAATTGAAAATAAATTTAATGATATTAAATTTGAAAACATAGATTTAGGTGGAGGATTATATGGAAATATGTCTCCGTCATTAAAAGAACAATTCACTTCATACATTCCAACATTTGAAGAATATGCAGAAGCTGTTGCAAAACCATTTGCTGAATTTTTTGCAAATAAGTCTTATAAACCAACATTATTAATTGAACCAGGAAGTGCTCTAGTTGGCGATGCAATGAATTTTGTATCGAGGGTTATTAATATTAAAAATGTTCGAGGAAAATATATTGCTACCCTAACTGGAAGTATGTATAATATAAATCCTACGTTAAATAAGAAAAATCCACCTATTGAAATATTAAACTTTTCTTCAAACGTTCAAAAAGAATACTCAAATTTAGATTTTGCTGGATTTACATGTATTGAATCAGATTATTTATATAGAGGCTACCATGGTAAGTTAGCAATTGGAGATTATGTGTATTTCGAAAATGTTGGTTCATATTCAGTAGTTTTAAAACCTCCATTTATTTTGCCAAATTATCCAATTATCGAATATTTTGACGAAACATCCGAAATAAGATTGCTAAAACCACAAGAAACATTTGAGGATATTTTTAATAAGCATAGATTTAATTTTGGTGAAAATAATGTATAAAATTTATGCTTTAATAAAAAGATTTTTTGAATTAATTATTTCACTAATTCTTTTAATTTTACTATTGCCATTATTTTTTATTATTTCAATATGTATTAAACTTGATTCAAAAGGGTCAGTATTTTTTAAACAAAAGAGAATTACAAAGAATGGTAAAATATTTAAAATTATTAAATTTAGAACAATGATTCCTAATGCTGAAAAAACTGGCGCGGGATTATTTAATTATTCTGGAGATAATAGAATTACTAAAGTAGGTAAAATTTTAAGGAAATCTTCACTTGATGAACTTCCCCAATTAATAAATGTTTTAATTGGGGATATGAGTTTCATTGGACCGAGACCACCAGTTGAATTTGAACTAGGGGAATATAAAAATTTAAATGCTAAATATAAGAAAAGATTTGAAGTTAAAGCCGGGATTACTGGATTAGCACAAGTAAAAGGAAGAAATGATTTAAATTGGGAAGAAAAAGTCTTTTTTGATAATTTATATGTCGATAAAATCAAAAAACAGATGCTATTTTTGGATATAAAAATAATGTTTTTAACGATTATAAATATCTTTAAACAAAAAGATATTTATGAAGAATTAGACAGTGATTTGTTAGGAAAAAGTGCTGAAGAGATTGATAAAATAATGACTCAAAGAGTAATAGAAAATGCTACAAAAAAAGATGAAGAGTATACTAAGGAGGAAGTTTATGGAAAAAATGAATGAAAGATTAATATGGTTGGATGGTAAAATAATTCCTTTAAAAGAAGCTAATATCAATGTTTTATCGCCTACATCGCAATTTGGTGCAAATGTATTTGAAGGAATTAGATGTTATTGGAATGAAGTTGAAAAGCAATTATATGCATTTAGATTAGACGAGCACTTTAGCAGATTAAAAAAATCTGTTAAAATGTTTAAAATGGAAGAACGTTATACAGAAAATGATTATAAAATTGGTCTTATTGATGTTGTACGTGCTAACAATTATAAGGAAGATGTTGCCGTTAGACAAACGGTATTTATTGATGGTTTTGGAAATTGGGCAAGTAGAGGCCCAGTTAATATGTTTATTTCTCCAATAGCAAAATCTAGAAATGTTTTAAATGAAAAAACTGGATATAGAGCATGTATAAGTTCATGGGAAAGAATCAGTGATAAAAATCTATCTCCTAAAGTTAAAGTTGGAGCTAATTATATCAATAGTAGAATGGCGCAATTAGAAGCAATTGAAAATGGATTTGATCAAGCTATTTTTTTAAATAACGTTGGTAAAGTTGCTGAAGGTCCAGGATCTGCATTATTTATCGTAAGAGATAACATATTAATTACCCCATCACTTTCTTCTTCAGTTTTGGAAAGTATAACTAGAGATACTTTGATAAAAGTTGCAAAAGAAGAACTTGGATTAAGTGTAGTTGAACGTGAAGTAGATAGAACGGAACTATATATTTGTGATGAAGTGTTTTTATGTGGATCAGCTGTTGAATTAACCCCAATATTAAATGTTGATGGTTATGTTGTAGGTGATGGAAAATGTGGAAGTATAACAAGAAAGTTGCATGATTTATATATGGAAATAGCAACAGGAAAAATTGAAAAATATAGACATTGGTTAACACCAATATATGATAAATAATATGTACAA
This sequence comes from Anaeroplasmataceae bacterium, assembly GCA_031550255.1. Classification (GTDB taxonomy): domain Bacteria; phylum Bacillota_I; class Bacilli_A; order Acholeplasmatales; family Anaeroplasmataceae; genus JAVBOS01. The sequence goes on from JAVBOS010000156.1 coordinate 4,115, forward strand.
CAATAAAATTGTATCAGTTATTATTCCTGCATATAACTGTGAAAATTATATTACACAAACAATATCTTCAGTTTTGACTCAAACATATAAAAATATTGAAATTATAATTGTTGATGATTGTTCTACAGATGATACATATGAAATACTAGATAAAATGAAGAAAACATATGATGAAATTAAATTAATACACCTTGAAAAAAATTCAGGGGTTTCACATGCTAGAAACGTAGCAATGTCAATTGCAAGTGGAAGATATATTGCTTTTTTAGATAGTGATGACATATGGGAGACTACAAAATTAGAAAGGCAACTTGATTTACTAAATGAAAGGAATGCTGGATTTTCATATACTGCATTATCAGTTATTGATACAGACGGAAATATGAAAAAATCAATTAGAAAAGTTCCTAAAAAAGTAACATATAATAAATTACTAAGAAATACAGTAATTGCTACATCTACAGTTTTATTAGATAGAAACATCATTGGAAAAATTGAAATGCCGCCTCAAAGATCTGGGCAAGATTATGCTACTTGGTTACTTATACTAAGGAAAAATACTGCATTTGGGGTAAAAGAAGCATTAGTAAAGTATAGAATTACTCCCAATTCTTTATCTTCAAAAAAATTAAAAAGTATAAAACAAGTTTATAATATTCAAGTAAAACAAGAAAAAATATTTTTCTTGTTTGCAATGATTAATACTTGTTTCTTTGTTTTTCATGCCGCAATAAAACATTTTTTCAAATAAAAATTAATAATTGGAGGTTTTTATGAAAGGAATAATTTTAGCAGGTGGAAGTGGTACAAGATTGTATCCACTTACACAAGTTGTTAGTAAGCAACTATTGCCTGTATATGACAAGCCTATGGTGTATTATCCATTAAGTATATTAATGCTTGCAGGAATAAAAGATATTTTAATTATATCTACACCAGAAGATACGCCAAGATTTCAAACTTTACTCGGTGATGGAACAACATATGGAATAAATCTTTCATATAAAGTACAACCGTCACCAGATGGACTAGCTCAAGCATTTATATTAGGGGAAGAATTTATTGGTAAGGATGATGTTGCCATGGTTTTAGGGGATAATATATTTTATGGGGCTTCAATGAAACAAAAACTAAAAGAAGCAGTAGAAAATGCAAAGAATGGTAAAGCTACTGTTTTTGGATATTATGTACCAGATCCCGAGCGTTTTGGGGTAGTTGAATTTGATGAATTTAATAAAGCTATATCTATTGAAGAAAAACCATTAAATCCAAAATCTAATTATGCAGTTACTGGTTTATATTTCTATGATAATAGAGTTATTGAAATAGCCAAGAATGTTAAACCATCAGCACGTGGTGAGTTAGAAATAACTACAGTAAATCAAAAATATTTAGAACTTAATGATTTAAATGTTACTTTATTAGGAAGAGGATTTACTTGGTTAGATACTGGGACACATGAATCGTTAGTAGATGCATCTAATTTTGTAAAGTTATTAGAAGATCATCAAGGAATTAAAATTTCTTGTTTAGAAGAAATTGCTTATAAAAAT
>JAVBOS010000153.1:0-8949 GCA_031550255.1 Anaeroplasmataceae bacterium
TTTTTTAGCTAATTCTTGTAATAATATAAAAAATATTTATTTTGATTTGCAAAGAAATGATTTAAAATCTATTCCAGGGTTTGTTGAAAGATTTGCTAATGATTTAAAATTGAAATTTCCTTTTTTGAATATTTTAAATGCTGCAAATATTTTAGCTAAACTTAGAACTATAAAAGATAGTTTAGAAATCGAAAAAATATCTAAAGCAATTTCAATTACTAATGAAGGAATAAAATCTATTTTGAAGAATCTAAAACCTGGAATGTTTGAATATCAAGCTGAATCATATTTTGATCAATCAATAAAATATAACGGAGCAACTAATTTTGCCTTTAGAACAATTGCTGCTAGTGGTAATAATGCTACATGTCTACATTATAGTGATAATAATTGTATTATGAAAGATGGAGATTTAGTATTATTTGATTTAGGTGCAGCATATGAAAACTATCATGCTGATATAAGTAGAACCTTCCCCATAAATGGGAAATTTACTGATAGACAAAAACAATTATATAATATCGTACTAGACGGACAAAAGCATGCGATGAGTCACTCTAAACCAGGTGTAACAACAAGAGAAATTAATGCTGAATTAATCAAGTATTATCAAAAAGCATTAAAAGAAATTGGTTTAATTACTGAAGATAGTGAAGTTTCTAAATACTACTATCATGGAGTAAGTCATCATTTGGGGCTTGATACTCATGATATGTGTGAGCAAGTTGCACTTGTTCCTGGTTGTGTAATTTCATGTGAACCTGGATTATACATTGCTGAAGAAAACATTGGAATCCGTATCGAAGATGATCTTTTAATTACTGAAGACGGATGTATAAATTTATCTAAAGATATAATTAGAACTGTTGAAGAAATTGAAAGATTTATGAGTAAGTAGAAATTAAGCAGTTACTAATTTATGTAACTGTTTTTTTATATTAAAAGGAGAAGAAAATGAGAAAAGAAGTATTATTAAAAGAAGAAATTTTATCAGATGTAGTTTTAGAAAAGGAAATTAATAATTGTTTATTAAAAGTAGACAATCTAATGTTAAAAACAAAAGATGAATTTTTTTTAAGTCCAAATACTAACGAGTTAAAAAAGTATGATTTAATAGGACATACACAATGGACATCAAGTTTTTATACTGGAATGCTGTGGTTATCATATGAATATACAAATGATGATAAATATAAAAATTTAGCACAAAAACATACCATTGCTGCTAGAAAAAGATTAGAAGCGGGTGGAGGTCCAGTAGAGAATCATGATTTAGGCTTTATATACTCACTTAGCGCTTTTACTGATTATAAATTTACTAAATCAGAATATGCTAAAAATTTGGTAGTTGATGCTGCTGATAAATTAATGCTTAGATATATTAGTAATGCAAAAATAATTCAAGCATGGGGTAAAATGGGAGAACCAGGAGAAAATAGTGGAAGAATTATAATTGATACTTATATGAATTTACCGTTTTTATTTAGAGCATCTGAATTAACTGGTGATAATAAATATAGAGATGCCGCAATTAATCATGCTAAAATGGCGACAAAATATTTAATAAGAGAAGATTATACTAGTAATCATACATATCATTTTGATCCAACAAATGGAAAGCCTATTAAAACGACTACACATCAGGGATTAAATGATACTTCATGCTGGGCTAGAGGACAATCATGGGCTATTTATGGGTTAGCTTTATTATATAAATTTACTAATGAAAGATTTTATTTGGATATGTCTATAAATGTATTAAACAAGTTTATAGAGCTTTTAAGTGAAGATGGTATATCTTTTTGGGATTTTGATTGTAATGATTTTAAAGATGCTTCAGCAATGGCTATAACTGCATGTGGTGTCTTAGAATTATCTAAGTATACAAATTATGATGAAAATGTATCACTTGCAAATGCTATTATTTCAAAACTAATTAATAACCATTATATATCATATGATAAAAATGAAGATGGTATTTTAAATCATAGCTGTTATCATTATCATAAAAATTTTGGCAGAGATTCATTTGTTGCTTGGGGAGATTATTATTATTTTGAAGCGTTAATTAGATTGAATAATCCAAAATGGGATTTATATTGGTAATTGAAAGGAAATAATATGAAATTTAAAATGGTACACAATAACTTAAATGTTTCTAATTTAGAAGAATCATTAAAGTTTTATAAAGATGCTTTAGGACTTGAAGAAGTAAGAAGAAAAAATAATCCTGATTTTACAATTGTGTATTTAGGAGATGGAATAGGAACTCATCAATTAGAACTTACGTGTTTACATGATCATCCACAAAAATATGATTTAGGTGAAAATGAAATTCATCTAGCATTTCAAACTGAAAATATTGAAGAATCATTAAATTTTCATAAAAAGATGGATTGTGTTTGTTTTGAAAATACTAAGATGGGAATTTATTTTATAGAAGATCCAGATGGATATTGGCTAGAAATTGTTCCTAAAAGATAATTAACTAAAAATAAGATTAGAAATATTTTCTAGTCTTTTTATATTATTTCAAGATAAATTGTTTTCTATGATAAAATATACTTAGAGTATGAGCGATATCGGGAGGTTTTTATGAATATAGCTAGCACCTTGTTTAATGTTAGAAAAGAAATCAAAAAAGATTTATATACTACCTTAAAAAAATTATCATTATTAGGAAATAAAAACATTGAATTATCGAGAATTGATTTTAATGATAACACCTTAGAAATTTTGTTAAAAGCAAAAAAAGATTTTAATTTAACATTTGTCGCAAGCCAAATTAAGTTTAGAAAGATTGTTAAATATTTTGATAAAATAGTTAACTTTCATAAACAGATAGATTGCAATGTAATTGAAATAGCATGCATACCAATAAATTGTATGAATGGCAATGAAAAAAACTTATTAATATTTATTGAAAAAGTTAATAGTATTTACAAAAGATTAAAAGTTCATAATTTAATTTTGGCTTATCACCATCATAGTTATGAGTTTAAGAAATTTGGGTATAGATTTGGTTTTGAAATTATTAATGATTTGTTTGATAAAAATATAAAATATATTTTTGATTTATATTGGTTAAAAAACAGTAATATTAATTCATTGGAATTTTTAAATAAATATCAAAATAGATATATTGGTATTCATTTAAGAGATTATAAATATGAAAAAAATATTTTAGTTAATACACCTATTGGACAAGGCATTAATGATATTAAAGAAGTAATGGATTACATTAAAGACAAAGACATTTACGCTTCAATAGAGCTTAAAAGTGATGACCCATTTAAGGATTTAGAGATAAGTTTAAATTATTTAAAAATTAGTAAATTACTTTAGGAGAGAATTTATGAATGAAAAAATGAAATTAAGAGAAAAATTAATTTTTGGTTTTGGTGATCTATTTGGTGGTGGAGCACAATCAATAATAGCTGTTTTATATTTGATTTTTTTAACGGATATGGTCGGTTTAAAACCAGCTATTGCTGGAACTGTCATATTAGTTAGTAAAATATGGGATGGAGTTATCGATCCATTTATCGGTGTTTTAACTGATAACACTAGAAGTAGATTTGGTAGAAGACGTCCATTTATTTTGGTTGGAGGATTATTATTAATAATAGCTTTCTTATTATTATGGTTTCCAATGACAGGAGGAACACAGCTTACTAAGGCTTTATACGTCGTATTTGCTTATTTGTTTTATAATACAGTAGCTTCGATTATTGCGATACCTTATAGTAGTTTATCTACAGAAATATCAAATGATGAACAAGAAAGAAATTCAGTTAATATAATTAGATTAGTTATTTCAACAATAGCGGCAGCTGTTTGTACATTAGTTCCTAGTATTATATTAGGGTTATATAGAGATGGTTCAATAAATTTAACAACATTCTATTTGATTTTAGCTTTAGGTTTTGGAGTTTTATTTGCTATTCCAGTTATTTTAATTGGTTTATTTACAAAAGAGAGAACTCCTATTAGTGAGGAAAAATCTAAGTTATCTTTGGACATGTTTAAAACGCCTTTGAAGATAAAACCATTTAGACAGTTGTTGGGAATGTATTTAGCGCAAGCATTATCAATGGATGTTTTATCTAATGGTATTATGTATTTTGCTATATATGTAATTAGTGGCGGAAGTTCAACTATTTTTTTGGGAATATTTATTGGAGTGCAGCTATTAATGTTTCCAATAATTAATAAAATTGTTAATAAAATTAGTAAATCAAAAATCTATTATTTTGGCTTACCTTTAGCCTTAATTGGTATTATTTGTTTATCATTATATCCATCAAGTTGGGATATAGTTGGAGCATATTTGTGTACAGCTATAACCGCTATTGGATTCGCTGGTGCGCAGTTAACTAGCTGGATAATGTTCCCTGATGTTGTTGACGCTTCAGAATTAAAATTAAAGGATAGAAATTCTGGTTCATTTAGTGGTTTAATGACTTTTTCTCGTAATTTAGGTCAGGCTATAGTTATACAATTATTTGCGATAATACTTCAAATAACTGGCTATGTTAAGCCAATTATTGATGAAACTGGCAAATCAATTAATCAACCACAAACTGATATATTTTTATTAGGTGTTAGATTAACTATACTAATTGGATTTGGATCATTGATTACAATTGGTTATTTTCTAGGGAGAAGATACTTATTAACAAAAGATAAGGCACATGAAGTGTATAGATTGCTAGAATTACAAAGACATAATAAATTAAACAAAGAGGACTTGAGTTCATATGAAGAAATCACAAAACAATTCTAAGATAGTAAGTGATGTTGGAATGGCTATTAAAATGAATGTAAAATGTTTTAAAGACATTTATTTATTAGATCAAGGGAAAAAAATAGATGAAAAACAGATAATTGATATCTGCGATTTCGCAAATAAAAGATATGATTGTGCAGACTTTAGAGTAGCCTCTATTATTAAAACTTTATATTCATATAAACATTTATTAAGTGAAGAAACGATTAGATATATGGAGGATACTGTCTTAAACTTTAAGTACTGGATGGATGAGCCAGGTATTGATGGTATGTGTTATTGGTCAGAAAATCATCAAATATTATTTCACACAATTGAATATTTAGCAGGGAATATGTTTGAAGGAGTTACATTTAGCAATTCTAATATGACTGGAATACAACATGTTAATAAAGCATTACCTAAAATTAATAACTGGATGAAAAATAGATTTTTATATGGATTTACTGAGTGGCATTCAAATACTTATTATGAAGAAGATATAGCGGCACTCAGTTTATTAATTGAATTTTCAAATGATGATATTTTGGTTAACAAAGCGACAATTATATTAGATATTATTATGTTAGATATGGCTATGTTAAATTATAATGGATATTTCGCCGTTACTTCAGGTAGATATTATGAATTACAAAAGAAAGATGTTAGACAAGCTGATGTTAATGATATCTTAATGTATATGTTTAATATTATTCCTAAAAAAGAATTTAATTATGAAAGAATATCTTCCGTATTTATTTTAAATAAAAAATATCAATTACCAAAAGTTATTTATGAAATAGCACACTATAAAGATGCTGTAGAAATTAAACAATCATTTGGTTTGAATTTAAATGAAGTTAAAAAAGAAATACCTAAAGGTTTTGATAATAGAGGAATGTTCTTTTGGGCAATGGAAGCATTTACTAATCCAGAAAGTATTAATATTTCAATTGATATTTTTAAAGCATGGAAATTACAAACTAATAATTTCCTAAAACCATTAAAACCTGTGTCAAATACAATTGTTAGAAGATTAGGATTGCTTCCTAATATTGTTAAGGTCTTAAATCCAGCTACACAGGGTATAGCTATTCAAAGGGCGGATACATATACATATAAAACAAAAGATTATTTAATATCAACAGCACAAAAATACCATCCGGGAGAGTATGGTGATCAACAACATATTTGGAATGTTGTTTTACCAAATAATATTACTGTATTTACAACACATCCGGGAGCTGCTATGTTTGATGAAGCGCAAAGAAACTTCTCACCTTCGTATTGGGTAGGAAATGCGATCAATCCACATGCTGTCCAAGATAAGAATATATTATTATGTTATTACAATTTGGATCAACGTAAAGGTGTTTTAGAAAAGAATAGAAATATGTTTACACATATTTATTTTCCATTTAATAAGTTTAATAATGTTGTTTTAAAAAATAAACTTTGTGTTGGTGAAATTAATGATTCATATATTGGAATCATTTCTTTAGAAAACTTTGAAAAGGCTAATGATGAATTAATATCAAGAGGAATAAGAACTGGTTATGCGGTTATATTAGCAGATACTAATGAATATAAAAGTATAGAAGAATTTGTTAAAAAACTAGAAAATAGTAATTTTAATCTTAATAACGATGTTGTTACTTTTGATTATAATAACAATATTTATTCGTTTAAATTTAAAGGAGATTTCTTTATTAATAACAATGTCATTAATACAAACTATGATTTGTATGATTCTCCTTTTGTTAAAGCTAATAGAAAACCGAATGAATTAAGCATTAAGCATGGTAATAATATTTTATATTTAAATTTCGACAAAGCAGAAAGAAGAATGTAATTATGGATAAGTATTATGAAAAAGTAATAAAGTTAAGTGATTATATTGCTTCTACACGGAATCCTAAAATGAAATGGATGTGGGGTGAAGCCCTACTTGGATTTTCTTTATATGAACTTGACGAACATAATAAAGAAGATAAGTATACTAAATTCTTGACTGACTACTGTGATTATTATGTTAAAAATCAACCGGTTGTAGATTGTGCTGACCATGCAGCTCCAGGACTTATAACCTATAGTATGTATAAAAAAACAAAGAATAATGATTATAAGTTATTAACAGATAAAGTACTAGATTATATTATTAATTCACCAAGAATATTAGGGGATGCCGTTAATCATTTAGGACATTTAGGTATTGGTAAAATTTATCCAAAATCAATATGGGTTGATAGCCTAATGATGTTTTCTGTTTTTCCTAGTTTGTATGCTAAAGAAAATAATGATGAAAAGTTAATACAAATAGCTTCGCGTCAGCCAAGAGTATATCAAAACTATATGCAAGATAAAAATGATAAGTTATGGTATCATTCTTATTGGGTTAAAAAGGCTAAGCATTTTCCATATTCCAAAACATACTGGGGTAGAGGAAATGGTTGGGTTATCTGTGCACTACCTAAGATACTTGATAATATAGGATTAGAGCATAGTGAAGCCAAAAACATCTTAGAAATATTAAAAACAACAAGTGAAGCATTATTAAATTTTCAAAATAATGATGGAACATTTAATACGGTTTTAAGTAAAAAGAAAAAGACATATCGTGAATTATCCGCCACAGCATTAATTGCGGCAGGATGGATGCATAGTGTTAGATGTGGTTATTTAGATAAGAAGTATTTAGAACCTGCCACAAGTGCCTTTAAAGCTGTTTGTGATAGTATAGTTATTAATGATAATGGCGTATTTATGCCAGAAATTAGTGCGCCAACTATACCATTACCAATATTTCCTTATCTAGGATATAAGTTTACACCTAAGCAAAAGAATGCTTCTTACGGTGTAGCCGCATTTATTTTTGCGGGAATTGAATATAATAAATTAAATAAACAGATAAAAAGTGTTAAATATATATGATATTAATGGTTAGTGGTAGAACTGATATAGTTGCCTTTTATACAAAATGGTTTATGAATAGAATACAAGAAGGTTTCTTTGATGTAAGAAATCCTTTTAATTATCATCATGTTAGTAGGATATATTATGACGATGTTGAAGCGATAATGTTTTGTACAAAAAATCCCTTACCTATTATAAAGTATTTACCACAAATAAATAAACCAATAGTATTCCATGTTACATTAACACCATACAAGAAAGATATTGAACCAAATGTTATTGATAAAAAAGAAATCGTTAATGGAATAAAAGAGATATCTAAAATTATTGGCATTGATAATTTATATCTCAGGTATGATCCTATTCTAATTAATGATATTTACACAATCGATTATCATATTAAAGCCTTTGAGAAGATGTGTTGTTTATTAAAAGGATATGTTAATAAAATAATAGTTTCTTTTGTGGATGATTATAAAAATGTAAGAAATAATTATAATATTTTAAAATATAAAGAATTAACAGAAGATGATTACAAGATAATAGGATTAAGTTTTAGTAAAATTGCTAATGAAAATAATATGACTGTTCAAACGTGTGCTGAAAATAGAAATTTATTTGAATATGGTTTTATTGTTGATGATTGTTTATCTAAACAATTAGCTACTAAATTAACCGGTAGAACTAATCACAAGAAATGGAATGCTCGAAAAGGGACTAATTGTAATTGTGTAGAAGTTGCTGATATTGGAGATTATAATAGTTGTAGTCACATGTGTAAATATTGTTATGCAAACTATGATGAAAAGAAAGTAAAAGATAATATGTTAAGACATAATCCTAATTCATCTTTATTATTAGGAGAATTAGAAGAAAATGATAATATAATTATTAGAAAGAAGTAGATGTATGAAATTAATATCTTGGAATGTAAATGGAATAAGGGCTTGCTTAAAAAAAGGATTTATAGATTTTTTTGAAAGTATAGATGCGGATATTTTTTGTTTACAAGAAACAAAAATGGAAAAAGGTCAAGCTGAATATGATTTTAGTTTAAATGGCAAGTACTTGGAATATTGGAATAGTGCTGATAAAAAGGGCTATTCGGGGACAGCTGTTTTTACTAAAATAAAACCAATAAATGTTTATTATGGAATTGGTATTGATATGCATGATCACGAAGGTAGAGTAATAACATTAGAGTTTAATGATTATTATTTTGTTTGTTGCTATACACCTAATTCAAAAAGAGAATTAGAAAGATTAGA
>JAVBOS010000009.1:0-13086 GCA_031550255.1 Anaeroplasmataceae bacterium
ATTTTTACATTTTCTTTTTTTACTCCTGGAATATCCATTGTAACAACATATTCATTTTCATTATCTAAAATATCAGTCTTCATAAAATTGCCTCTAGTCAATATATTGTTACCAAAAAAATTACTCATTTCATCAAATAAATTTAAATCATTATTTCTTTTAATATAGAACATATATTTTCCTCCTCTTATTCAATAGTAATATTTTTTTTAATGCATTCTTTAAATGATAGGTTAATGTATAAAACACCATTTTCCATTTTAGCTTTAATGCTTTGTTCATTGATTTTATTTCCAAAATAGAAACTTCTTTCGTAAATATTATTAACTCTTTCTTTTAAAATATACAAATCTTTTTTATTTTCATTATTTTTCTTTGCTTTAATAGTTAGGTACCCTTCTTTAAAATTAATCTCGATACCTTCTTTTGAAAATCCCGGTAAGTTTGAAATCACCAAATAACCATCAGTGTTTTCAACAATATCCGTCTGCATCCTATTAAAATCACCTCCGAATAATGAATCACGCCCTAAATCTAATAGTTCTTCTAAAAACATTTCAACTACCTCTTTCCTTTTATATTTTAGCACTCTCTTATATCGATTGCCAATTATAGTATATCACATTTTTTGGCAATGTCAACACCCGAGTGCTAGTTTTTTAAAAATAAAAAGTGCTCCTTAAAGAACACTTTATTTGCTAATTATTTCTTTTTATAATTTCTTCTATTGCTAATTTTAATATTTCAAATTCTTCTGTGCTTTCATATAAAACATTAACACAGCCCTTTCCTTTACCGGATTTAGTTAGTTTTTCTCTTAAAATATTAATATAATCAAAATCCATCGTATGAAGCGAGTAATGTTTAGCTGCTGTACTCATAGCTATGTAATTTCTATCTTTACCACTACCAAGTTTATATGTTGGCATTTGAAAGGAAACTACTTCTTCAAGTTTTGGATGATTTTTTCGCATATAATCAACAAACAGCCTTGTATATTTTTTTCCTTCACCACTTAATCCTTCTATTAATAAATCAACATCTTTATTCATAAAAATTTTTCTCCTAGTATAATATATTATTCTTTACACCAATTATAGCACTTTTTATCTTCTAAATAAAGAAAAAGAAGTCCGAAGACTTCAATAGATTATTTGTTTAATAGCTCAATAATTAATTTTTCCATTTTTTCTGGTTTTGTAAATGGCGAAAATCTCTTAATAACTTTTCCATTTTTATCACAAACAAACTTACAAAAATTCCACTTAATATTTGAACCAAAAATTCCACCTTTTTCCTTTTTTAAAAAAGTATATAATGGAGATTCCTCTTTACCATTAACATCAATTTTATCAAATTGTGGAAATTTTGTTCTATATTTAAAATCACAGAACTCTTTTATTTCTTCATTACTTCCTGGTGATTGTTTAGCAAATTGATTACAAGGAAAAGATAATATTTCTAAACCCTTTTCTTTATATTTATCATATAATTTTTGCAACCCTTCTAATTGAGGAGTTAAACCACATTTAGTTGCTGTATTAACAACGATAACAACCTTTCCTTTATAAACATCTAAACTTACTTCTTGTTCCATCAAATCTTTTACTTTAATATCATGTAATGTCATTTTTATTTTCCTTTCATGTTTAACATTAATTTACTTAATACTTCGTATAACTTCAAAAAATCTTCTTCATTTAATTCAAGACAATTAGCAACTTTACTAGGAATATTATGTGCTTTTTTTTCTAACAATAACCCTTCACTAGTTAAATTCAAAGACAAATTTCTTTCGTCTTCTTTATCTCTATTTCTATTTAATAATTTCATAGTCTCCAATTTTTTCAATAATGGAGTCAATGTTCCAGAATCTAAGAATAATTTTTCCCCTAGTTCTTTCGAAGAGATTGAATTTTTTTCCCATAAAACCAACATTACTAAATATTGAGTATACGTTAATCCAATTTCTTCTAAAAATGGTGTATATTTTTTTATAATTTCTTTTGAACACACGTACAATGGAAAACATATTTGATTTTCTAATTTCAATTCTTTAAAACCCAAATTATCACCTCTCGATTTTATACAATTAAATTGTACACGATTGAATATTTAATGTCAATACATTATTTTTATGTTATAATACTTTTTGAGGTGATTTTATGAAGACACAAACAATGGCGATATCTTTAACTGTATCTAACGAAAAGGAAGCTTCTTTATTTTTATCACAAAATTTTGGATTTAGAGAAAAGTATAAAGCCAAAGGTTTCTCTTATAATTTAAATACTAGTTATTATTTTCCCATAATCTTTTTAACGTCCCAATCAGAGCTAATCGAAAATAGGATTAAAAATAACATCGTAAAAGGCATTATAATCGAGTTTATAGTTAATGACATAGATTATGAATATGAAAGATTATTTGAATATAATTGTAAAATTAAAATTGATGAATTAAATAATAAATATTTTGACATTAAATATGAAAATATTATTTTTCGTTTAAAAGAATCAACAAATAAAATTGCTAAAATTAATTACAATAATCGCTTAATCATTGAAAAAATTAATTTATATCTTAATGTAAAAGATGCTAACTATTCTGCAAATTATTTAAGCAATAATTTTGATTATCCAAGAAGCGGTAATGAAGTCATTATTGATTTAGATGAAGATAAATCAACAAATATAAGATATTTTAATGATAAAAATACTGAATATGCACAAGGTATTATAATTGCTTTAATTGTTGATGACGTGGAAGATGAATTAAATAATTTAAAGAAAAAGGGGATTTCTATTTTTGTTGATGTTACTTACGATCCTTGGGGAGAAAAATTATTTGATGTAATTGATGACAATGGTATTGTTTATCAACCAGTTGAGTGGGCTAAACCAAAAGATAATAAATATCACAATAATAGTCCTTATCTTTCAATGAATAAAGACATATCTTTTGAAAAGAAAACATATGAGAGTAATCCAGAATATATTGAAATAATTGGCGCCAAAGAAAATAATTTAAAAAATATTAGTTTAAAAATACCCAAAAAACAAATTACTGTTTTTACTGGAGTTTCCGGAAGCGGTAAATCATCGATTGTTTTTGACACCTTAGCTCAAGAATCTGGCAGACAATTAAATGAAACATATAGTTCTTTTGTTAGATTATACTTGCCAAAATATAAACAACCTAACGCTGACGCAATCTTAAACATATCACCAGCTATAGTAATAGATCAAAAGAGACTAGGTGGAAATTCACGATCTACTTTAGGAACAATAACAGATATCAATTCTTTATTGCGTGTCTTATATTCTCGATTTGCCTTACCTACTTTAGGGTATGCAAATTTTTATTCTTTTAATGATCCAAATGGGATGTGTTTAGAATGTGAAGGTATTGGTAAAATCAATACTTTAAACATCGATTTAGCAATCGATTTAGAAAAATCATTAAATGAAGGTGCTATTTTATTACCAGGATATACAATTGGCGGATGGTATTACAAATCTTTCGCTCATGTTTTTGATGCTAATAAAAAATTGAAAGATTACACAAAAAAAGAAATGGATATATTTTTATTTGGAAACGATCGTTCTTTAGATAGGGATGTCGATGGAATAAACTTAAAATATGAAGGTTTAGCTCTAAAATTTAATCGTCAAAACTTTCAAGGAAATAAAGAAAAAGCTGACGCAACAATAAAGAAAACCGAAAAATACATTACCAGTTGTACATGCCCTAGTTGCAATGGGGCTAGATATAATAAAAAAGTTATGTCATCTAAAATAGCTGGCTACACGATACATGATTTATGTCAAATGCAAATTGATGAATTAATCGATACCTTAAAAACATTCAAAATACCCGCTGCTTATCCAATCGTTAAAAACTTAATTGAGAGATTACAAAATTTAGTAGATATAGGTTTAGAATATATGCCTTTAAATAGAGAATCATCAACGTTATCAGGTGGTGAATCTCAAAGAGTAAAAATGGTTAAACACTTATCTAGTAGTTTAACCGATGTTTTATACATCTTTGATGAACCAAGTATCGGCTTACACCCTAGAGATGTTCATCGATTAAATGAATTATTAATTAAGATTAAAAACAAAGGAAATACCGTTATTGTTGTTGAACATGATCCGGATGTAATAAAAATAGCTGATTATATTGTTGATGTTGGACCACATGCTGGCGAACATGGTGGACAAGTTATATATAATGGCGATTTAGCAGGATTATTTGAAAAAGATACATTGACAGCAAAACATTTAAAAATTAAAAAAGATATAAAGAGAGATGTTAGAATATCTAATGATTATTATATTTCATCTAAAAGCACTTTACATAATTTAAAAAATGTCAGTCTAAAGGTTCCAAAAGGAGTTTTAACAGTGGTTACCGGTGTAGCAGGCAGTGGTAAATCAACTCTAGTTAACAATGTTTTTGCCAAAGAATTTGATAATATAATCAACATAGATCAATCTTCAATTACTGCAACACATCGGGCTAATCCAGCTACATATATTGGTGTTTTAGATGAGATAAGAAAGATTTTTGCGAAAGAAAACAACGTTAAAGAAAATCTTTTTAGTGCCAATTCAGAAGGAGGATGTCCTAATTGTAAAGGTTCTGGTGTAGTTGAAATAAATTTATCATTTATGGAAGTAATGGAAGTTGAATGCGAAGTATGTAATGGGAAAAAGTTTAAAGAAGAAGTTTTCCAGTATACATATAAGAATAAAAATATTTTAGAAGTTATGAACATGACAATTGAAGAATCTTTTGTTTTCTTTGAAAGTAAATCAATAAAAAAACAATTACAAAGCTTATTAGATGTAGGTCTTAGCTATATGACATTAGGACAACCACTAAATACATTATCAGGTGGAGAATGTCAAAGATTGAAATTAGCTACTGAATTGTCATCTAAAGGAAATATTTATATTCTTGATGAACCAACAACAGGTCTACATATGTCTGATATCAACAATATTATAATTATAATTAATAAATTAATTGAAAAAGGCAATACCGTAATAGTTATTGAACATAATATCGAAATGATTAAACAAGCTGATTACATAATCGATATGGGTAAAGAAGGTGGAACTAAAGGTGGTAATATCTTGTTTGAAGGAACACTAAAAGAACTTTTAGATTGTAAAGAATCAATAACAGCAAAATATATTAAAGATAGCATATAATTATTTAGGTGAAAAGATGAAAATTTTTAAAAAGAAAAGATATATTTTATTAACAATACCATTTCTAGTTATAATTTCTTTTATAATATATACTTCTATTTATTATAAAGCTGATAGTTATTTAGAGGTGTCAACAGAAATAACAATTATAGATAATAAAAATTATATTGAAATAAAGCCACAAACATCAAACAAAATTGGCTATATATTTTATCCTGGTGGTAAAGTTGAAGCAAGTGCATATGTTCCTATTTTAAGTAAATTAGCTAAAGAAGGAATTACATCAATTATCGTTAAAATGCCTCTACATCTCGCTGTTTTTGGTATAAATAGAGCTAATAATATTTTCAGTAATTATAAAGATATTAACACATGGTATATAGGTGGTCATTCATTAGGTGGTTCAATGGCTTGTGAATATGCTAAAAACAACTCAAGTAAGTTAGATGGTGTGATTTTATTAGCTGCATATCCAACAAAACAAATAGATATACCAGTAACTTGTCTTTATGGAAGCAATGATCAAATACTTAATAAAGATAAATTAAAATATATAGATTATCTTCATGAATTAGATGATGCTAATCACTGTAATTTTGGAAATTATGGATTTCAAAAAGGCGATGGTATATCCTCTTTAACAAATGATGAACAGCAAACTTTAGCTATTGATATAATTGTAGATTTTATTAACAAAAAAGAAAGTTGAACGCAACTTTCTTTTCTTATTATTTTAAAAGATATTTAAAAAGTAAATAGAACTTATAATCACTTATATTAAATTCTTTTTCACTAGTAAAATCTCCACACTCTTTTACTAAATCTTTAATTTTAACATTCTTCGCAACATTTATTGCATAGACATCTTGATTAATAATTTTATTAAATATTATTGAAGAATCTTCTTCTTTTACATTACCGATTTTCCATGTATCAATCATTGATGAATAATTAAAATAGATATCATAATTATTAGAAACATATAAAACAATATCTTCTTTTAAAGGAAAATTTATAAATGTTTCTTCATTTTTTAACAATTCGAAAAGTTCTTTTTCTTCATAACAAGTATCATATTCTAAAAAATATGGTATTAATTGTGTTGGAATATCTTTTTTGTTAATTCTTAGGTGATATAATTTAGCATTTTCTCCATCACATGATCCGCTATGAACAAAAAATTTAAACTCTTTATTAATAGCGTTACTCCTAATATCCAAATTTAATTCCTTAGATAATTCTAATAATTTAACTATTTCATCTTTATTCTCTTCATTTATAAAAGCTTGCCACCTTACTCCAATTCCATTATTTAATAGGATATCAGTTGCCTTTAATAATTCCTTAAATGCGCCATTTCTTCCCACATATTTATCAGTCAATTTTTCTAAACCAAAAAAGGTTAACTGAACAATATTAGTATTTACTTCCTTTAAAAATTGAACATAATCTGGTTCTCTTACTATCTTATAGAAACTAGCTAATTCAAAACGTAAAGGTTTTGAATTTATTGATATATCACAATCTCTTTTCCATCTGGCTCGATAATCATTTGTAAAATCTGGTTCTCTACTCCAACTATAATAACTAATTTCATTAAAATAAGGTCTAAAATAATCAATTAAAAATAAATCCGTGTCTTCTTCCATTGTTTTATTTGGCATGTGACCAAGCCAACAGTGTTTACATCTATTGGGACATCCATACATGTCCACCACTAAAGATAATTTCATTTCTCCTCCTAATTAAAAAATTTAAAAGAAAATATCTCAGTGACGAATCACCATATAGCTTTCACCAACAAAAAGTGAATTACAAAAACATCTATAATTATTTATCATGTAATCACCTTCCTTATTAACATTATAACATATTAAAACAATAGTAAAATAATAATTAATATTAATAACAATAAAATAAATAATAATAAAGCTAAAATTAAAAAGAACTCAAACATTTTTTCATCTTTATGATTTACTACTTCTAAATGATTTTCTTTTCTTCCGTTAATAAATATCTCTCCCTTCTCATTGGCTTCTATTTTATATATCTCATGATTTTCTTTATATCCTTTAGGCGCTTCAATTTCTTTTAAAATATATCTACCCGGTATTGGTAATTGAAACTTTATTTCTCCATGTCTATTTGTCTTTTTTACCATTTCAAAATCATGATCTGCTAAGCGGAAAACAGCATTTTCAAGTGGATGACAGAATTTATCTATTTTTTTTAAATTCAATGTTGTTGTTCTTCTTTTCTTTTTATTAAATAAAAGTAATTTATCGATACCATGATATATATTTCCATGTCTATCAATATATAAATAAACATCTTTATTTTCTAATTTATAGTTTATTGGTGCTTCAATTTCTCTTAATACATATTCATCAGGTTCAATATTTCTAAATATTACTTCTCCTTTTTCATCACTTGTTGCATAATACTTCTCCTTTCCGTTTGTTAAAAAATACTTAACTCCCTTTATTGGTTTTTTTGTATCATAATCTAATTTAATAAATTTAAATGTTGTTTTATTACATTTCATTTTCTCACCCCCAGTTTATAGTATTAATTTTTTGATAACCCAATTAATTAAAATGTATCAAATAAATAAAAATAAAAAAAAGCCTATGAAAATCATAGGCTAAAACAACAGCAACACATACTATAAATATATTTAGAATTTAAAACTCTACATACATTTGAATAAAAACGTTGTTTATTAATTTTTATACAACAATCATTATCTAAAAATAACCATTTTGATTCATTCTTTTTAGATTTTAGTAACTTGAAACGTTATAACTACTGTTTGACCTACTGCGATTGTATCTAAGTTTACAGTTAGTAAACCACCAACAAATGTGTATGTTTTAATTGCACCATCAACATATACAGAGTCTTCCACAATATTAACTTTAGTTATGTCTAATAAGTCACTAAATACTGGTCCTTCTAAATCGTGATCTCCACCATTTGTTATTGTAATTGTATATGTTAATATTCCATCTGCCCAAACTTCTTTATCTGCAGTCTTAGTAATTGTAAAACCATCTACCAATACCGTTGTTGCTTCAGTTGAATCTTCATTAAAATCTAAACCATTATATGTTCCTGTTAAATTACCCTTATTTAGTAAAATTTGATCTGCCAAACTATCACCTCCATATATAAATTATGCAAATTTATTATTAAAGGCTATTTGATATACCCTAAATAAAAGCAAGTATCTAAAATACTTGCTTTTTTAACTATTTACCAAAGATAAATCTTTTTTTCTCTACATATTCAGATGCCTCATATCCAGCATCTTTAATAGTCTTATATATTATTTCATCAGAAATTTCTTTTTCTAATAAAATTGTAACTTTCTTTTTCTTTAAATCTACATCAACACCCTTAACATTTGGTAAATTAAGTAAAACTTCTTTTACTCTACCAACACAATGGTTACAAGTCATACCATCTACTTTAATAATTTTTTCCATACTATTTCCTCCTAATATTTTAGTATTTTGAAATTTTTTAATTCTTAATGCATTTAAAACTACGCAGACACTACTCATACTCATAGCAAAAGCCGCAAACATTGGATTTAGTTTTAATCCAAATAAGGGATATAAAGCACCAGCTGCTAGTGGAATACCAACAATGTTATAAAAGAACGCCCAGAATAAATTCATTTTTACGTTATTAAATACTGTTTTACTTAAACGTATTGCATCAAAAGCATCAAGTAAATCATTTTTTATAAGGATTATATCTGCTGATTCTATTGCTATATCACTTCCAGCACCAATAGCTATTCCGACATTAGCGGTCATAAGCGCTATTGAATCATTTACTCCATCACCAATCATGGCAACATTTTTATCTTCGTTTTGGAGTCTTTTTATTACTTCTTGTTTTTCAGTTGGTAGTACTTCTGCAATCACTTGATTTGTATTAACAACTTTTTGTATAGCAAGAGCGGTTTGTTTATTGTCTCCAGTTAGCATTATAACTTCAAGACCATATTCTTTAAATTTTTTTATTGCATAAACACTATTTTCTTTAATAATATCACTAACTGCAATTATTCCTATTAGACTTTTTTCATCAGCAAATAGTAAAACTGTTTTACCTTCATTAGAATAGTTATCAATTATGTAATTATATTTTGATAAATCTATATTTTCTTCATCTAAGTATTTTTTGTTACCAGATATATATTTTTTACTATTAATTATTCCGTTAATTCCTTTTCCACCACTAGAATTAAAATCAAATACATTTAGTAATTTAATATTCTTTTCTTTTGCATACGACACAACTGAATAAGCAAGAGGATGTTCAGAATAGCTTTCTAAAGAGTACGCAATTTCAAGTAATTTTTCTTCAGTTATTAATATAGGTAAAATATCAGTTACAACTGGTTTTCCAATTGTTATGGTTCCCGTCTTATCTAACACGATTGTATCAATATTATGAGCATTTTGTAGACTCTCTGCTGATTTTATTAAGATTCCGTTTTCAGCCGCCTTACCAGTTCCTACCATGATAGCTACCGGTGTAGCAAGTCCAAGCGCACATGGACAACTTATAACTAAAACGCTTATCGCCATTGAAAAACTAAATTCAAATGTATGTTTAGTAAAATACCAAATAAAAAATGTTATTAAAGATATTCCAATAACTATTGGCACAAAATATAAACTAATTTTATCAGCTAAAGCCGCTATTGGAGCTTTTGAATTACTAGCCTCTTCTACTAAAGTGATAATTTGATTAATAGTACTATTTTCACTAGTTGAAGTTGCCTTAAAAATAAATGATCCTGTTTTATTTACTGTCGCACTTATAACCTTATCATCAACCGTTTTGTAAACGGGAATACTTTCTCCGGTGATAACTTGTTCATCAATAGATGATGATCCCTCAATAATTATTCCATCAACAGGGATTATAAATCCTGGTTTTATTTTAATTAAATCACCTATTTTAACATCTTCTATATTAACTAACATTTCAATATTATTCCTTAAAACAATAGCCGTCTTAGGTGTTAAATCAATAAGTTTATTAATTGCTTCACTTGTTTTTCTTTTACTTTTACTTTCAAGATATTTACCAAAAGTAACTAAAGTAATAATTGTTCCAGCTGATTCAAAATACAAATCCATTTTATAAGTATTTACCAAATCATTATTACCAATATTAGTTATAATTCTTATAGTGTTAATTACTCCATAAATAATAGCAGCTGAAGTTGATATCGCAATTAAACTATCCATATTAGGTTTTAAGATAAAAGTTCTTTTAAATCCAACCACAAAGTAATTATAATTAACAAGTAAAATTGGTATTAAGAGAATAATTTGAATTAAAGAAAACCAAATACCATTATGAAATATTTTAGGCATCACTAAGTTTGTCATATGACCCATCGAAACATACATTAACGGTACTAAGAAAATAAAAGATATTATTAATCTATATTTCATTATTTTATTTTGTAATTTATAATTATTAACTTCAGCCTTATAAACACTAGCATCATATCCTGCTTTAATAACAGATTTTATTATTTCATCAGTATTAGTTACATTTTCATCATAAATAACTGTCATAGAGTTAGATAATAAATTTACATTTACTTCTGACACTCCATTTAAATTACAAAATGCACTATTTACATGACCTTGACATGCTGAACAAGTCATTTTATAAACATTAAATTTTGTTTTCATACGTCACCTTTATTTTAATAACTTCTCTAATACTATTGTTAATTCATCTAATTTATTGTCTAACTCTAACCCAACAGAGTTTTGGACACATCCATGCAAATGTTCTTTTAGTATTTCATAATTTGATTTTTTTAAAATAGCAATACATGCTTGTATTTGATTAGATATATCTATACAATATCTATCTTCTTCTATCATTTTTAAAATACCATCTATTTGACCTTTAGCTGTTTTTAATAAAACATTTAGTTTTTCTTTTTCGCAATGCATCTTATACCTCCTACACCCCTCCGGGGTGGTATATTAAGTATAACAAAAAAGAAAAAGCATTTCAAATAAAATGCTTTTTATCTTCTTGATATTATAAAACTTACACCTATTTCTTCATTTTTGACATCTAATGTCATATCAAAAAAATCCAACGTCTTTTTAACAATACTCATTCCGAGTCCAAATTGTCCCTTTGAACCTTTTTCATAAGCCTTAAAGGTTCCATTTAAAAATTGTTGATCTATGTGTTCCCCGTCATTATAAATGATTAATGAATTGTCTGATAGATCTATTTTTATGACACTACTAGCATATCTTTTAGCATTATCTAAAATATTATCAATTATTGTGTAAAAATTTTATGCATAACCATTCTCCTGGCAGGTAACATTTTTGTTTTATTGTTCCAGCGGGGAGATTTTTTTATGCGAAGGAATCATTTTATTTATTGGCAAAGGAAAACGATACAAGCAGTACTTGGAAATGTCTAATATATATTGTCCTTTGGTCATAAAACCGCTCCCACGTACAATAAAATTGATACAAAGGAGGAATGGGATGATGAATAATATGTTGCGATGGGTTTCTCAACAAAGGAGGACGTTTCTAAAATTTTTGCTTTTGGCCATGCTTGTAGGGCTAACCGCTGTCACGGCCATGCCCGCTGTGGAGACGGTCTTTCAATCCTATGCCACAGTCGTCAGCGACAAAGGAAGGAAGTTGCCAATTTATAGCGTGGACACCGATAAGAAATATGTGGCGCTGTCTTTTGACGCGGCTTGGGGTGGGGGTTGGTATGGACTGGAAATATTTGCACTAAAAAGAGCATAGCAATCACATTTA
The DNA here is from genome assembly GCA_031550255.1 of Anaeroplasmataceae bacterium. Classification (GTDB taxonomy): domain Bacteria; phylum Bacillota_I; class Bacilli_A; order Acholeplasmatales; family Anaeroplasmataceae; genus JAVBOS01. The sequence goes on from JAVBOS010000009.1 coordinate 12,065, forward strand.
CGGTTGCTACACTCTTTAACATCTTATCCTCTATATGGAATATTAGAAGGTTTTACTTTGGGCAACAAGTAGTCAAATCCACTTTTCTTTAAGTAATATTTTATGCTATCAATAACTAACGGTTGCTCTTTCGATGGTGAAACAATAATTTCTTTAATTGGTAATTTCTCGAACGGTTGGCAATTCATATCTAACATCTTTAGTTTCACATAGGGTAATAAAATATTATTTCTTTCCCTAAAATGTACAGGTACGTTACTTTGTTTTGTAAATTGTTCTATATACCTTAACTCTCTCTCATCTTCAAAACCTCTATCTTTAAATAAAGGAAACAAAGTGAAGAGAGATGATGATACACCCGAAACTGCTAAATCAACTTTAACATCAATGTTGGCAGGTTCATTTGATTTTAAAAATTTAATCCCAATTTCTATTATATCTTTTAGGATATTCTCTTTTGCTTCATTGTCATAAATTACACTTGATAATGCAATAATACGTTCACCTTTAGGATATGTTAAATTTTCTTGCTCATATAATCCTTTTTCCTTAAACCTTGAATTGAATAGCTCCTTCCTATCAAACCCAATAGAAATTCCAGAACTGTTGCCGTATCCTCTCCATAAACTTAGTAAATCTCCGCTTTCACAAAAACTTATTGTAAATACATCTTCGCTTGAAAATTCTGTTGAAACTCTTGAAGAAAATCCAGATTTTAATTCTTCCATAAGTCCGATAAAGTATTTTTTTTCGGTTGAAACTTGGCTAGATTCCTCAAAATTTTTAAGGATAGATAGTGTTTTGTCTAACCCTTCATTAAATTCCATACTATCGTTTTGAAAATGAGTATTAGTTGCCCAAAAACAACTATCTCCAATTATTCCCTTAAAACCGCCAATATCAGTATAGTGATAAGCAGTATCACAAATATGTTCATTATGATATTTTACATGAATATATGGTGATATAGACATAAAATCTGGAAAGTTAACTGCTTCTTTGTACATTTTAGAAATTATATC
>JAVBOS010000159.1:0-3667 GCA_031550255.1 Anaeroplasmataceae bacterium
ATAACTCTAACAAAAGACTTTGAAAAAGATCAAGTTTTAGTATTCGCAAAAATGGCCGAAAAAGGTTTAATTTATAAAGGATTAAGACCCGTTTATTGGTCTCCTAGTAGTGAATCAGCACTTGCAGAAGCTGAAATTGAATATCAAGATAAAACAGATAGTTCTATCTATTTTAAATTACCAATAGTTGAAGGAGAGTTTAAAGGTGCTAGTTTTGTTGTATGGACAACTACACCTTGGACATTACCAGCAAACTTGGCTGTTTGTGCAGGACCTGAAATTACTTATGCATTATGTGATACAGATAAAGGTCAATTAATATTTGGTAAAGATTTATTAGAAAAATTAACTACTTTATTAGAATTAGGTACTGTTAAAGTATTAAAAGAATGTTTAGGAAGTGATTTAACTTCATTAAAATATAAACATCCTCTATATGATCGTATTAGTCCTTGTATTCTAGGAGATTATGTATCAACTTCAGATGGATCTGGTTTAGTACATATCGCACCAGGACATGGAGAAGATGACTTTAATGTTGGTAAAGCTAATAATTTAGAAATCTTATGTCCAGTTGACAATAAAGGTGTTATGACAGCTGAATCTGGTAAATATGCTGGATTATTCTATGAAAAATGTAATGAAGCAGTAATTGAAGATATGACTAATTGTGGTGCATTATTAAAATTATTACCTATTACTCATAGTTACCCACATGACTGGAGAACTAAAAAGCCAGTAATCTTTAGAACTACTCCACAATGGTTTGCTTCTATAGATCCAATTAAAGAAGATATATTAAAAGCAATTGATAGTGTAAACTGGAACCCTAAATGGGGAGATGTTCGTCTATCAAATATGATTAAAGATCGTCATGATTGGTGTATAAGTCGTCAAAGAGTATGGGGAGTACCTATTCCTGTATTTTATGCTGAAAATGGTGAAGCTATTTTAGAACAAGAAACATTACTACACGTAGCTAACTTATTTGGAGAACAAGGTTCTAATATTTGGTATGAAAAAGATGCTAAAGATTTATTACCAAAAGATTATAAACATGCTGGAAGTCCAAATGGAATATTCTATAAAGAAACAGATATTATGGACGTTTGGTTTGATAGTGGAAGTTCTCATCAATTATTAAAAACACGTGGTTTAAAATACCCTGCTGACCTTTATTTAGAGGGTTCGGATCAATATCGTGGATGGTTTAATTCATCATTAATTACAGGAGTTGCTATTAGTGGTATAGCGCCATATAAAAATGTTGTAAGCCATGGATTTACTTTAGATGGTCAAGGTAGAAAGATGTCTAAATCTTTAGGAAATACTATTGATCCTATTAAAGTATGTAATGAAATGGGTGCTGATATCTTACGTTTATGGGTTTCATCTATTGAATATAGAGCAGATATGCCTTTAAGTGATGATTTATTAAAACAAGTTAGTGAATCATATCGTAAAATTAGAAACACTTTAAGATTTTTAATGGCTAATACAGCTTATTTTAATCCTAAAAATAGTTTACCTTATGAAAAATTAGAAAATGTAGATAAATATATGTATATCAAGTTACAAGAATTTATCACTGAATTAAAAGCTAATTATGATAACTTCAATTTTGGTGAAGTATATCGTTTAGTAAACCAATATATTTCAAATACTTTAAGTGCTTTTTATTTAGACTTCACTAAAGATATTTTATATATTGAACATCCACAAAGTAATATTAGATTATCAGTTCAAACAGTATTTTATGATATTTTAACTTCATTAATTAAATTGTTAACACCAATATTACCTTATACAATGAGTGAAGCATATAATACATTAACTCATAAAGAAGCTTTAGATGTATATTTAACTGATTTACCAAATCCTGTGAAAATTCAAGATTCTAAATTAGTTGAAAATTTTGATACTTTCTTAAAATATCGTGATTTAGTTAATAAAACATTAGAAGAGGCGCGTGCTAATAAAGTTATTGGAAAGAGTTTTAATGCTAAGGTGACATTATGTGTAACTAAAGATGAAAAAGCTGTTTTAGAGGCTTTAAATGCTAATATAGCGCAATTATTAATAGTATCTCAATTAGAAATAGTTAAAGGTAATGAATTTGGTGTAAAAGTAGAACCAGCAACTGGTCAAACATGTGATAGATGCTGGATGATAGTACCACATGTTGATGAAGATGGATTATGTCCAAGATGTAAAGAGATAGTAGGTAAATTAAATGCCTAATATTTTAGTAGTTAATGATGACGGAATTGAATGTCCAAATATTCATTTTCTAGCTAAAACATTAATGAAATATGGTAATGTGGTTGTTTGTGCACCGATTACCGAAAAAAGTGCGCAAAGTCACTCTATAAATATTCATACTTATAATGAAACTAATATAATTGTTGATAGTAGATATGAATATACAGCCTATATGATTAATGGAAGTCCTGCTGATTGTACCAGATATGCTTGTGATTTTTTGAATATTAAATTTGATTATGTCTTTTCAGGTGTAAACAATGGTTATAATTTAGGATTAGATATCTTTTATTCAGGGACAGTTGGAGCGGCAACTGAAGGTGTATTTAGGGGTATTCCAAGCTGTGCATTAAGTAGTCCATATAAAGATTTAAATGTATGTGAAAAAGAATTAGAAAATGTATTAGATTACTTATTTAGAAATAATTTATTGAGTAATGAATATGTTTTAAATATTAATTTTCCAAGAAATTTAAAATCTAATGAATTGAAATGGGTCAAACACTCATTTAGCAATGCCTACTCATCTATAGATAATTATAATAATTCTTTAACAGATTATAGTTTAAATAAAGAAGGATATATTACAATTACTCCAATTTCTTGTGATAGAAATAATTATAAAATATTAGAAAAGATGAACAAATAACGATAAATCTATTAATAAACTTGAAATTAAGTAACTAATAGTGTATATTAATAGTATTAAAAATAATTAAAAAAGAGGTCAATTATGGTAACAACTAGTGATATTAGAAATGGTGTAACATTCGAATATGAAGGAAGTATTTTCGTAGTAATCGAATTTATGCACGTATTACAAAACAAAACAGCATTCGTAAGAACTAAAGTTAAAAACTTAAGAACAGGTTCTACAACTGATTTAAAATTCTTACCAGGAGAAAAATTTCCAAAAGCAATTATTGATAAAACAGAAATGCAATATATTTATTCTTCAGGAGATATGTTAGTATTTATGAATACTGAAACATATGAACAATCAGAAGTTCCAGCGGCTAACTGTGCTAATGAAGCAAAATTCTTAGTTGAAGGAATGAATGTTAAAATTATTTCTTACAAGGATGAAATGTTAGGATTAGAATTACCTGATAAAGTAGTTTTAGAAGTAACTGAAGCAGCTCCTGCTGTAAAAGGTGATACTAAAACAAATGCTTTAAAAGATGCGATTGTTCAAACAGGATTACTTGTTAAAGTTCCAATGTTCATCGAAGAAGGAGAAAGAATTATTGTTTCTACTGCAACTGGTGAATACGTTTCAAGAGAAAAATAAAATTAGTTTAACACTGATGAATTCATCAGTGTTTTCTTTTTGCCGCCAAATAACAACATTTTTTTGACAATCTTATTAATATTTGATACAATTAAAAGGTAAAGGTGAGCTGAG
>JAVBOS010000189.1:0-3207 GCA_031550255.1 Anaeroplasmataceae bacterium
AATAACCATATGAAATTTTCAAAGATCATTTAGCACTTAATCTAGGGTTTTAACCTTTTTTAGTGTTGGCTTTATATTAATAATCATATTTTTTTACTTTTTTATTAAAAGCACTTGATTATTTAATAGTTAGCTCCTTTATTAACTAAAGAAACAACAATACCAACTAACGTATTCATTCCTTTAAGGTCATTGAACACCCCATACATTTCATTAAAATCTATATTTAAGGTGCTTCTTTCAGCCTTTTTGTACTCAAAGCTTCCTATATCTATCTTTAATTGATATCGTTCATTAGAGACCTTTAAATAAGCTTTTTTTAAATATATATCCATATCAAAATTTGGATTTTTAAAAACAAGAGTATATTGGTAAAATTTTTCTTCTTCAAACTTTTGATATTCACCTTTTATTATTGAAGTAACTTCTAAATTAAAAAGTTTTTTTTCTAAATTATCACATATCGAAAAACTATTTTCTTCTTTATATTCCAAAATATTAGTTTTACTATTTAAAAATAAAGTAATATTCATATTTTCCGATTGATCTAAGTACATATAATTTGTTTTAATAGTTAAAACTTTAAATTCGTCAGGAACATCTTTTTTTTGTGTGTAAAACCAAAGGACACACGTCAAAACAATTAGTAGTATCGAAGAGATATTTAATATTTTTTTTATCATATTTTTATTTTCTCAATTCTTGGATATAAATTGGTAATCGTAAAATATTCAAATCCGCCTTTTTCTGTAACAATCCAAAAAAGATATCTTCTAGCGGCACCATTAGTCACCTTACCTGTTCCAGTAAGATATATTACTACCATAGTTCCAACATCGATATTTAATTTAAATTTCTCTGTTTGCTTAATATCAACAGTCTTAGTATAAGAACCATCCATCTTCAACTGTACATCTAATCCATTTTTAAATTTTTTTACATCGCCTTTTAAACTATAATCAATTGTTCCCGTACAAGATATTGAAGTCTTTGTTGTTGTATTTGTAACAGTTTGTAATTCATATTCAATTGGTGTAGCTCCATCATTATAAAACGAGAATAATGTCTCACTTATAAAAGTTGCTGTTACATTTTTGTTTACAACATTAGTATTCCATCCAATAAACCTCTTTTTATCTAATTTCTTATCATACTCATCTATTTCAGCATCTGTAAAATTAGCTAATAACTTTCCTGATACCAAATTAACTTCTGAAAATGAGGTGTAATCTCCATCTTTCGCTTTTACAGAGTTATCAAAAATAAACATTCCAAAAAACAATAATGCAAAAAACCATAATTTTTTCATCTGAATTTTCTCCTTTTTTATTCATACATTAAATAAATAGATGTTTATTTTAAATTTTTCTTAAAAAATTATTTCTTCTATTTTAAAATTATTTAAAAAGAAAATAATACACCATATAATTTTCATGTCATATTTATAATATGGAGGTGATTTAATGTCACAAACATGTTATAGAGATTCAAGCGGCAATTGTTATGATGAAAGAGGACTACTTTTACCTTTTTTAGCCGGCGTTTTAGTTACTGTTCCTTTTGCAATTATAAATAAAAATAATAATCAACAATATCCACCATATCCGCCACCACCTGCTCCTATTTATTATCCAGTAAACCCAACTAATCCAGCATCTCCTTATGCTCCATACCCGCCTTATCCACCACAACCTTATCCTCCAGCGCCTTATCCACCATATCCGTATAGATAAAAAACCTACAAAATAGGTTTTATTTTTTTTAAAAAATGTATATAATAGTCTTATATAAAAGGTTGGTAACTTTATGATAAAAGAAGCAATATTAAAAAACATAGAACTTTACATAGATAATATACTTAAATATAACAAATGTAATAATTTATCCGATTTACTTGCTGATGGTGTTAACATTTATACAAAAGAACCTGTGAAATGGTATTTTAATGATAAGGAGTTTGCAATTGTTTCCGACTTTGTTGCTACTCAAACTTTTTTAAAAACTTTAGTTGCCTTTTCAAATTATACAGAAAACAAATCATACTATAATCAAGCTGTAAAAATAACAAAATCATTTTTCAATAAATTTGTAGATGAAAATGGCTTATTCAATTGGGGTGGACATCGTTTTATAGATCTAAAAACACTAGAGCTTTCTGGTCCTAGTGGAAAAAATTATGTTCATGAATTAAAAAGTGCTTATCCCTATTATGAATTTTTAGCTGCAGTAGATAAAGAAAAAACAGTTAGATATCTTAATCAGCTTTGGACTAGCCATGTTTACAATTGGAATAATATGGACATGAATCGTCATGGAAATTATGAAACCAAATATAATGATATAATTTCTACAAAAAAACCAAATAATTTTAATGTTGTAGACCCTTCTATTCTTCCTTTATTTAAAGAAACTGAAGGACTAACTTTTTTAAATATTGCAACTGATTTAATGTATGGTGGATTTTGTTTATCGAAAATTACTAGAAATAACTTACCATATGAATGGAGTCATTATCTTGCTTATCAATATGAATTAGGAAAGAATAAGGATACAGGTCTTCCTGTTTACCAATATTCAATTCCTTTGAAAAGAGAATCAACTACCGATGATAATCAAACATTTTCTAAATATGGTGACCGAGTTCAAAGACAATTTGGTGATGAATTTGGTAGTATTGCCTATGAACCAAATAAACTATTTTCAGCTGATTCCACTATGGGAGAAACATTTTTATTACAACTACATATTGCAAACAACTCTAATGATAAAAAAATGTTATCTTGGTTAATCGAAAGAATTAAAATATATTATAAATATGCTTATGACGAAGCTAATAATACTTTTAAACCTATGTTTAATGATGGTAAGGATTTAACTGGATATGTATTTAAAAAAAATGGTTATAGTGGAAAAAAAGGAAAAATTCTTGAAAGAATTAAAATGAATGGAGAATTATTTTTAAGTCTTGTTAATGCTTATATTATAAATTCTGATCAAACATTAGGAAACTATATAGAGAATTCACTTATTAAAATGAATTTAATTGATTCAAATGGTGTAAATGCTGAAAACAACTGCGCTGATGAGTTGATTTTATATGCTTTAGTTCAATTATATAAACATAACAAAAATACAGATGCTTTAAAACTTTCAGATATAATTGCTGAAAACATAATAAATAATAAATTTATTAATGGATATTTTATT
>JAVBOS010000024.1:0-7110 GCA_031550255.1 Anaeroplasmataceae bacterium
AATAACCATATGAAATTTTCAAAGATCATTTAGCACTTAATCTAGGGTTTTAACCTTTTTTAGTGTTGGCTTTATATTAATAATCATATTTTTTTACTTTTTTATTAAAAGCACTTGATTATTTAATAGTTAGCTCCTTTAATTTATTTTAGTTAAGTTAATTACCATTGCTCTGTATTGTCTACCACTGCCATAACTTATGGAACGAGCTGATAGACCGATAACAATATCATAGCCATGGAAATCTAGTTTGATTTGTTTGCTGGTTATTTCGTGTTCTCTTTTAATTCCTACGACTTTTTCAGTGAATCCTATAGAGATTAGTTTATCTTTAATATCTTGAGTTATAATCTTTTTTAAAGCTATTATTTCTTTAGCCTGATTTAAGATTATTAATACTTCTGGTTTAATTGATGTTTCTTCTATTTTCTTCTTTGATTTCATAGTTTCTCCTTTTGACACTTTATCGGTGTCAAAGATATTTTAGCACCTTTTTGGTGTCAAATCAATAGTTTTAATAAATTTCTTTTTATTTTGACATTTTTTACGTGTCATAGTAAAATAAGTATAGGTGATTTTATGAACAGACTGAAAGAGTTAAGAAATGAATTTGGTTTTACTATTCGTGATTTTGAAGAGTATCATTTAGGTAGAAATGTAATTACATATATTGAAAATGGTAAGACCGATGTTAATTTTGAAAAATTATCTATCTTTTGTAAGATCTTTCAAGTTAGTGCCGACTATTTTTCTGGTCTATGTGATGAGGGTATTTATGTAAATTATCAAGATACTATCTATTCTTTAAATAGGGATAACTTTTTAAAGTATAAACAACTAGGTTTTATAAACTATGAAAGTAATAAAAGAATACTTGTTTTACCAAACAATTATGAAATTAGTTTTCTACTTCCTACAATTAAATTGATTGAAATCATTAAGAAGGATTAATTCCTTCTTTTTTTTACCACATTTAATGATGCGATTAATAATGCTTAAACCTATAAAATGACGATTTAGTCCGCGTACGAGGGGCTATTAGTCAAGCCGCCTCGTTCGCGTCTGGTCTAAATCTTTGAATATTTTTAAGGATTAGGTTTTAAGTTTCATTCTTATTTGCATCCTTCATGTCAATACATTTTCAATCATCCCTTTTAGAGATCAAGAATCATTCGGCCATTATGATTCATTAATTAGTAAAGTTCTAGATTTAAATACCCCTACACTTACTGGAAAAAGTTCACTTTTTTGATGCTTATATATGTAAATATATATTTTTCAGTAATGCGTTCTTGCGAATTTCTTTTTTCAAAACATCACCTCACCTATATTGGAAAGTTACATACCGCTTTGTCGGGTTGTTGAAGTAACACTTTTAGCATTGTGCATTATTGTTAAAATTCTTTTGCTATTTAGGATCAGTGATTATAGCAACTATTTAAAACTTGATGTTGACGAAAAAAAGAACAAACTTTTTTATCGTTCGTTCTCTTATTCAATCATTTTTTTAACTAAATTATATTTTTTTATTAAATAATTTAAATTTAACAAGGAATTTCTTTCTTTAAATCTTGCAAGAATTTTTCCGGATTATCACAATACTTTTTTGCATTTGAACTTGCTATTAAATCATTTAATATAACGTCATTCACTTGATAACACTTATTATTATAAACTACACCAGCATTGTGTAAATTAATAAATGTTAAAATTTCAAATAAAGTTTTTTCACCTAAGTTTCGCAAATCTAATCTAAAAGATATTTGACAGTAATCACCTTCAAAATGAGAAATTTGTAAGCAAGTACTCTCTATACACCCAAATTGTTCAGTTGTGAATGACCAATTTTCCTCTGGTGGTAATAATTTTGATATATTGTCGATTGCCGCTCTTTTTATATCTCTAGTATTCCAAATTAGAAGATTTTCATTGTCATCATCACTTGCCCAAGGTTTAGTCTCATCATAAAATTTTATATTCTCTATCTTAATAAGATAAAAATCCATTTGCCAAACTGCCATTACCTCCACCTCCAATTAGGAAAATACTCAGCACTTGCTATTAATACATCATCTATATTACTAAATCCTTTATATGGTAATGATACCGCCTGTGTTGGTACTGTTTTCATTCCTAATATTTTGGCTGCAGCCACACGATGATTTCCATCAACTATATATTTAGTTCCATTAATATCAACATATTTTACAGGTTCTTGAATTCCATTAACTTTAATATCATCAATTAATTTACCAAAATCTTTTTTACTCATATTTTGACCATTAGTTTGCATTAGTTCATATGGATCTACGGCACAATCATTATGAACAAGAATATTTGATTCACCTACATAATAGTTGTGAAGGTCTTTTACTTCAAAATTATAAGTGGTTTCTGGTGTATCTAAATGCTCAACTTCTAATGATGTTATTTTATCATAATTTCCATTTGATAACAACACATTCATTCCTAATTCTAGTTCCCCTGCATTTATCCAAGATTTCAAATCAGGTATATAGAATGGGTGTTCTTTTGTACAAGTAATATGTTCATCACTAATATGAACATGCACCCATTCCTCCGTTTTGTTTCTGAAAATGTGAACGACTTCTTTTAATTCATTCTCACCAGTTTCTTCATTATATGCCAAAACTTTGTCACCAATTTCAATATTTTCTATTTTTTTATGTCCTGACTCCGTTAAAACTAATGTTCTTTCTTTAAAACAAACTGTGTTTTTAACTGCCTCATCAACAATATTAGTTGCCTTAGCCGCTTCTTTGGCTGCTTGTGCTGCTTCTTTAGCTGCCTTACCCCATTTAGTCATTCCATATATTGCTTTTGCGGCACTCACAACTGAAGTTATAGCTACCGCCATCACAAACCCATCCATTGCACTTGATACTGCCCCAGTGGCTGCCGCTTCCCAAAAGTTTCCTCCTTGTGTAGCTGCCATTATACCACTCATTAATCCACCTATTACCATTGCTGATGGCATTGCATAAAATCCTGCTGCAAATAAAGCCATTGCGAGCGATTGGGTTCCCGGTATACACGTTAATATTGTTAATACTATTACTGTTCCTGTAAATATTATTTCCCGCTTAAATAACTGCCATATTGTCCTACCCTTATCAGGATCATATATAGGATTAGGAGTTAATTCTTCTACTGTATATATATTAAATATATTACTACTTATTCCTAATGGATTCAATACGTTATTATACATATTTAATCCATTTAAACTATCACTATTATTTATAATATCTTCTATATCACAAGCATTTAAGTTTTGTCCTACTTCACTATCATAATAATTACCATTAATAAAATAAAGTAAAGTATCTGTATCATAGTAATATGATTTCCATCTTATTGGATTTATATTTATTATCTCATCTGTTCTATTATTTAATGGTATTACTTTATGATTACCATAACTATCATACTTATATTCACAAATTGGTTTATCTTCATCTAGTATATAAATGACATTTCCTTGTCCGTCTTTAACATATGTGTATACATTATCATTATACTTTACTCCACTTATTCCTGTCAAATCATAGAAGTATCTTAGTTTATTACTTCCTCTATTTTCTCCTAATAGTTTTTCATTGTCATAAAAGTATTTTATATCTATACCATTAGTAGTTCTTCTATAGTATCTTAATCCTTTATAATTATACTTATATCTAGTAGTTCCATATTCTATTAATAAATTATTTCTTATCCATTTTAGATTTGTTGTGTTTCCATTTATATTTATAGATGTTGGGTTAAAGAATCCATCTTCATAATTATATACTTTTGTATATGAACTATTTGTAAATGTCTTTAATCTATTACAATTATCATAAGTATATTCTTTATATAATTGATTATTCCTTTTAACATTTCTTAGTCTATTTATATCTTTTTTATTATTATCTATATAGTTATATGTATAGATTGCTTCTCTATCATTAAATGGATATGATTCTGTTACTAGTCTATTTAGTTTATCATAATTATATGTTGTTGTTTCAATTTTATTTAAACTACTATTCCAATTCATATTTGAAATAAAAGAACTATTTATACTTGTAATATTTTGGTTATTATCATAAGTATAATTATATCTTAATGTTCCTAGTAAATCTTTTACTGTTTGTAGAAACCTTGTTACCTCAAATTTTGTATTATATACTTGTAAATTACTATATAATACTCCATTTCTTTCATATGAATAACTATTTGTTTTTATAAATTTCTCTGTTAGATTTACTCCTATACTATTTGATTTTTCTTTTAAATAGCCAAAGGTTTCATCATATGAATATTTTGTATTTAGTTCTTTTATTTCTTTCCATTCATCACTATTATTGTTTTCCTTATTATCATAATAGACTAATGTTTCACTTACCTTAGGATCTAAGATATTATCATTTAATACTATTTGTGTTTTAAACTTATCTTTATCGATTTCATATTTTGTATCCAAACTAGATATCTGCTCAATTAATACATTATTGTTATTATTTAAATCCGTTTCTTGGTAGCTAGTTAAATTATTGTCATTATCATATGAATATTTATATTTTAATTCTCTATCTTTTATTTCTTTTAGTTTAGATGTTGATTTACTTTCATTAAATCTTGAACTATTTACTACATCATTATATAACAATGATCCTTGTTGTTGATAATTAAAATCATATTGATATATTCCACTTTGATCAGATACTTCACTTCTTATTACAAAACCATATTCATCATAATGTGTTTTGATATTAGTTCTTGTATCAAAATTATGTTCCTCTAGCATTGGTAGATTATTTTGTCCATATTTATGATGATATTCTTTTTTCTTTAATGTTTGTTCACTTTTTATGGTATTTAAATTACACTCTTTTATATTTCCTAATTCATCATAACGTAATTCATATTGATATTTTTCACTATCATCGCTTAATGTTTGTAAGTATCCCTTGTCATCAAAACTAAATCTATTGGCAATTGTTTCTCCTTTTTCATTTAATGCAGATATTCCTAATAATCTATTATACTTATCATAACTATACCTTAAATTATTTAAATCACCATATTTTTCACTTTCTACTGCTCCTAAAATATTTTCATTCATTGTTCTTTCTATATTAGATTCGCGTTCTTTGGTGTTAACAATATATTCACGATATTTACCATTTTCTAGTTCATTATTATAAATATATTTATTTTCTATTTTTAAATGTTCGTTTGACACATTTTCATAAGAATTAAATGAATTTTTATGGGCTATTAATGTTTGTAACAAATTTCCATAAATATCATATTTATATAATGTTTTTAAATTATTACTATCAATCTTTTCTATTAGATTTCCAAAAAAATTTAATCTTTGATATAAGTTGTGTGTTTTGTTATTTTTACTATCATAAACACTTGTTTCTTCTATTAGGTCTTTGTTACTATTAAAATAGAATTTTTTATATGTTCTAGAATTATTATCAGCTGATTTTTGTTTAAATTGCAAAGGAAAATCATAAAGTCCATTATTAAAACTATATTGGCGAATTGGAAATTCTTGATTAAATGGATATGATAATGTATTAGATGGTTTTATATATAATTCAGATACATTGGCGATTCTTTTTGTTCCACCAGAATAAATAAAATCAAATGAATTTTCGTTTTTATTTATATTTTTACAATTTGAAATCATATCTAACTCTGTTATAAAGTTATCACTATTAAATATTATTGTTTGGTAACTTCCATTTACTTTTATTTTTGCACTATATGATTCATCAATCCCGTAATATACATCTCCACTTAAAACTAAAGCGTCTAACATTAATTTATTAACTGACCCTGGAATAAATCTAATATTTGATAGTTGATAGTTTCCACCAACATTACTATCAATACCAATACTTAAACTACTTAATCCTTTATTAGTATCATTAGGATGTATAGTTACTGGTAGACTAACACATTGCCATGCTTCATAAGCAGAATGATCAATATATTTAGAAAATGTTAAAGGATACCCTATATTTACATTTAAATTAACTTTCATTGAATTTGTATTAGTTATAGAATGCTTAATCCAAAATGTACATATGTAATTACAAATATTCAAATTTTTAGACATATAGTTATTTAACTTTAATGAATTTCCATAAATACTTGGATAAACATTAAATGTAGTATTTGTAGATGAAGAAATAATGTTATACCCATTTAAACCATCTACATTATCGTTTAACATCAAAGATACTCCAGTATCTTTTGTTAATGTTCTTAAATTATCATCTGTTGTCTCAAATACTCCCGTAGTAAAGCCTTTTTTATTGAAATAATATGTAAATTTAATGTCATTATTATTTGATATTAAAGTCATATAATCTGAAATATAATTAAAGTTTGATTGTTCTATTATGTTGTCTGTTTGTAAAGCTTCTATCGCAAAAATTATCTTTTTTGAATCTACCTTATATAATGTTTCTCCTAAATATACTAATTCTGCATTATATAATTTTTGTGAATTACTTTCGTTAATTAATGTAAAAGTTATATCCGTGTACCCTCTATGAACAGTTATCACCTTATTATTTTCATATCTAAAATCTAAAACTATTTTATTAACATTAGTTCCCGCTAATATTAAGTTACCATACTCATCATATTTAAAACATGAAATTTGTAAATCTTTTTCATCAATTTCATGAACAATAACAATTAAGTTTTCATCAGAATCATATCCGTAATAAATTTTTTGTTTTACACTTCCTTCATTTATAAATACCATCTCTTTTAAAAGGTTATTTTCATTATAGTTTAACAGGAAATAACGCTTTATTTCTCCATTTATCGTTTCATGCCTTGTGTCATATAATTTTATTAATTTATTATTTTCATAAACTAATTTTTTTATTATATATTCATTATTTCCTATATTTTTTTTCGTTTCAACTAAATATCCATTATCTTTATCAAAGACTAGTTGATTTCCCATTTCATCTGTCAAATAATAATTATTACTATCTAGTGTCATCACTAATCCTAAACCCGATTGATCAAAGTATCGGTTTGTACTATTTTCTATTAATTTAAATCTATGTA
>JAVBOS010000180.1:0-6803 GCA_031550255.1 Anaeroplasmataceae bacterium
ACGATTGTAATTAAATCTAGTACCTTTTCGTTGACCAATCTCTCTTATCATAAAGAAAAAAACTATAGAAATCAACTATATATCTATAACTATTATTGTTATAAATATATTAGTAAATCTCTATAGTCTTATAGTAGCAAAGTACCCTTACTCATGTTACCTAACAAAGCTCTTGCTTCTACGTTAGTAATCTCATGGTTTAGGTACTTTTTTGCTATTTCATTAAAATTATTAGGTATAGCAAGTCTATGTCTACCCATATGTATTCCTTTAGCTTTAGCTATTCTAATACCTTCTGCTTGGCGTTGTTTAATAGCCTCACGCTCATTTTGAGCTACAAATGATAGTATTTGTAAGACGATATCAGAAATGAACTTACCGACTAAATTCTCGGCTTTTTGTCTAGTATCTAATAACGGCATATCTAATACTAAGATATCACATTTTTTATCTTTAGTAATTCTAGCCCATTCTTCTATTATCATTTCATAGTCACGACCTAATCTATCAATAGATTTGATAACTAATAGGTCATTGTTTTTAAGTTTTTTAATTAGTTTTTGATAAGCAATTCTGTTAAAATCTTTTAGAGAATTGTTTATCAATATATATTTCTTTATTAGATAGACCAAAGCGATGTAATTCCTCAACTTGTCTATCTATTTTTTGATTAATTGATGATACTCTAACATATCCATAAATCATTGTAAAACCTACCTTTCATATTAACAATTATATAATAAATTGTTTGATAAAAAGTGGGTAAAGGTACGTAAGGTTGACCTTTTGTTCTAAATGTTTACATGGTGTTTAGCGATTAAAAGGCCAAAAATTGTTGTGAAAAGATGTGAAAAATGTTAAACTATTATATAAAAATCTACGACCTAGTTGCGCACTAGTTATAATTCTAGTATAATATAAATAGGTGATAACAATGTCAAATTATATTCCTCCTTTTTCTATTAGTAATAAATCTCTAAATTTATTAACACAAATACTTTTATTACTTGGTAAAGTAAGTGTTGATGCTAACAATAGATTAAAAGTTGAAGTTAGAAAAATTAACAAAATAAAATCAATCCATTCAAGTTGTGCAATAGAACAAAATACACTATCATTAGATGATACAATCGCAATAATTAATGGAAAAAAAGTATTAGGAACACAAAAAGAAATTCAAGAAATTAAAAATTGTTTTGATGCTTATGATTTAATTAACACATTAGATTATACTTCAAAAAAAGATTTACTAAAAGCTCACTATGAGATGACTAAGTACTTAATAGATGAAGCAGGTAAATTTAGAAAAGGTAATGTTGGAGTATTTTCTGGAAATCAATTAATTCATTTAGGTGCAAAATCTGAATTTGTTAATCAATGTATTGACGATTTATTTTCTTGGTTAAAAAGACCCGATAATAATCTAATCATTGCTTCTTGTGTCTTTCATTTTGAATTTGAATATATACATCCATTTGCTGATGGCAATGGTAGAATGGGTAGATTATGGCAAACACTTATTCTAACAAAATTCAATCCCTTATTTGAATACATTCCAATAGAAACTTTAATTAGAAAAAAACAAGAAGCATATTATGAAGCTTTAAATATAAGTGAAAAAAATAATAACTCTTCTATTTTTATTTAATTCATGTTAGAAATAATTTTAGAATCATTAGAATTATTTGAAAATACCGACCTAGTTATAGAACCCGTAAGCGACCCAGTTAAAAAATTAATATCTTTACTTGGAAATAACGAATATTCGTTTAGTCAACTTATGAATATGATGGGACTTAAACATAGAGATACTTTTAGAAAAAATTATATTAATCCTGCCATTGAACTTGGTTTAATTGAACTTACTATTCCAAATAATAAAAATAGTCCAAAACAAAAATATAAACTAAAAAAGAGACTATAATTTATTAGAAAAATATTTGATAAAGAAATAAATCCCCAGGTAGCTAATGATGCGGAGATAAAAATGTTTCGTATCTTACAAATTATCTAGTATTAGATGGTATTATAATTTTATCCAAAATATAGTATAAGGTGGTTAACGAAAGGTTAGATTTGTTTTTTAATAATGTACATACTCCAAATACTTTTTTGGTAGTTATGTTATTTCTGATGCTAGCAGTATTTACGATAGCATTATACGCTCTTGTTAGAAAAATAATAAAAAATTATATGCGTTATAAGTTATGTAGCTCAATATTTGTTGAAGGTACTTTAACGGACTATGAAGTTGTTGATAATCCTACTTGGATTCTAAATGTTTTTTATTATGCAATATATACATATGAGATTGTCGATAAAATATATAAGATAAGAGACTATAGATTTAGATTAAAAAAGAATCTTCCAAAAAAAGGAAGTAAGATTGAAGTAATTGTGTTTAAAGAATTTCCTAATGAAGGAATAATTAATAATAAATACAACAAATATAATAATTTTATGGTTACTCTAATGGTTTTTATTTTCTATAATATTTTTATTTTTTTAACTTGTTTATATGTTTTTGGAAAACTAAATTAATATATATACAACCTTTAGTTAACAAAGCTCTTGCGGTCACGTTAGTAATTTCATGGCTTAGGTACTTTTTTGCTATTTCATTAAAATTATTAGGTATAGCAAGTCTAGGTCTACCCATATGACCTTAGCTAATCTAATGCCTTCTGCTTGGCGTTGTTTAATTGCCTCACGCTCATTTTGAGCTACGAATGATAGTATTTGTAATACGATATCAGAAATGAACTTACCGACTAAATTCTCGGCTTTTTGTCTAGTATCAAGTAATGGCATATCTAATACTAAGATATCACATTTTTTATCTTTAGTAATTCTAGCCCATTCTTCTATTATCATTTCATAGTCACGACCTAATCTATCAATAGATTTGATTACTAATAGGTCATTAGTTTTAAGTTTTTTAATTAGTTTTTGATTAGCATTTCGGTTAAAATCTTTTCCAGATTGTTTATCAATATATATTTGTTTATCAGATAGACCAAAGCGATGTAATTCCTCAACTTGTCTATCTATTTTTTGATTAATTGATGATACTCTAACATATCCACAAATCATTGTAAAACCTACCTTTCATATTAACAATTATATAATAAATTGTTTGATAAAAAGTTGGTAATGGTATGTAAGGTCTACCTTTTGTTCTAAATGTTTACATGGTGTTTAGCGATTAAAAGGCCAAAAATTGTTGTGAAAAGATACGAATAATGCTAAAATATTCATAATTTAAACATGTTGATATAATGAAAAGATGTATCAGACACGACAATTTTAACGAAATTTTCAAAGTTATCAATAGAAAGGACATTTAATATGCGTACATGTATTATAACAGGGGCAAACTCTGGTATTGGAAAATGTGCCGCCATGCAGTTGGCACAGCAAGGTCTGCAAGTAATTATGGCTTGTCGAAATATTAATGCTGCACAGGAATGCTGCAAGCAAATACAGGCTGCGACTGGAAATAATAATGTTTTTGCTCGTAAGGTAGACCTATCTTTAATATCTGATACAAAGCGTTTTGCACTGGAGTTTACAAAAGAATTTGGTGTACTTGATATTCTAATAAATAATGCTGCGGATTTTGATATATCCCGCAAAGAGCCACAAATCACAAAAGAACAAAATGAAGCACAATTTACAACTAATTTACTTGCACCATTTATTTTAATTCGAGAATTAATGCCGATGCTGAAAAAAAGTGATGATGCGAGAATCTTAAACATATCATCTCAAGGTTTAATATTATATCCTAATATTAAGTTTGACTTTGATAATATTAATGGGGGAAAAAAGTACCGTCCCGCAAAAACTTATTATCAAACAAAGTTTGGACTGCTTTTGCTTTCACTTTACTTGCGTGATCAATTATTAGAAACTAACATTTCTGTTTATACAGTGAGAGTAACAAACGTTAAAATTGATATCTCACGATATCCAAACTTATCTCATTTAATGAAAACTATGTATAAACTAAAAAGCAGATTTTCAATTTCTCCTGAAGAAATGGCAAAAGTCTATACTAATCTTTCCATAGGCGAAAAATTAAATGGATTTTATTATGATGAAAAACTAAATGAAGTAAGATGTAACAAAAATGCATATGATAAAGCATCCCAAGAACAACTATGGTACTTATGTGAACAGTTACAAAAAATTTAAATTCTAATATGTTTTAAATTTATATCGAAACTACAATCGATTTGAGTTGTTATTGTAATGAAAAATATTACAATTTTGATTATGAGAAAACTACAAGTTTTGATTGTTTTTATTTTATCAATAACACGCCCCAGATTGCACTCTAAAGTTTTCTTGAAAAAGAAAGCTTTTTTTGTTTTGTCGAATTATTTATAAAATAAAATATGACAAGATGTGATATTATTAATATATATAGTAAATATCAAACTTATTTCAGGGACTTCAAGATAGGCTATACTTCTTTCGTTTACAAAGATTCAGCCGCCCCATTAGAAACTCGAAGAGACTTTATAGGTCTCTTTTTTATTTGAGATATGTAAAAAGTATAAAAGATAGATTTTTATTTAAAAGTATGCTAGAATTTGATTATACTAATTGGTTGGGAGAGAATTATATGGATTATGTATTACAGCCTAATGAAGGAATAATTTTGCAAAGTATAAATGTGAAATGTGTTGGTGAATCAGATTCTTCAGACGAACTGATATTAACTAATCTAAATATAATTTATATTGATCGTGGTGTTTTTTCTAAAAAAATAAAAAAAGTTCAATATTTTCCTTTAAATAAATTAAAAAAAGTTAATGGTAAAGTACAAGTTATCGCTGGAAAAAGTGGAGTAGATGGAACATTGCAATTACAATTTTTCTTTATCGATGGATATAAAGCATTTGCATTTTCTTCTAAAGCAAAAAAAGAAATTGCAAAATGGATTAAATATGTAAACTCAATAGTAACTGGAGAGGATGTTGCTGTAGATAGTGAACACACTTCTTCGATTGCTGGAAAAGTTGCAAGAGGTCTCAAAGATACTGTGGGCTCTTTTACAGGAGTTTTGTTTACAAAGAATAATAAAAAAATTATTTCAAAATGCGCAGGTTGTGGTGCTCCTTTAGAGGGATTAAAAGGAACAACGGTAAAGTGTAAAAATTGCGATAATAAGCAACTGATGTAAGGAGAAAAATGTATGGGATTATTTAAGGCGGCAAAAAGCTCGGTTAAGACAACTCTTGCAGATCAATGGAAAGAGATATTTGTTCCTGGTGGTTTTGATGAGTATACTCTAGTAACTCCGGGAATATCAAAAAGCAAATCGAACGGTAAAGGTGCGAATCAAAATGCAACTGATTGTGTCATTACAAAAGGCTCAAAAATATTTGTGCCAGAAAATACTGCTGCATTTATTTTTAGCCAAGGTGCTATTGAAAATATTATTACAACTGCAGGAGAATATAAATATACTAAAGGTGATGAATCTATTCTTAATGGAGATGGTATAGCGTCTATTACTAATGAAGTAAAAGAAAGATTTATTTTTGGTGGATTATCTACATTAGAGAAAAGAATTGCTTTTATAAATTTAAGAGAAATGAAAAATATTAGATTTGGAACCAAAGGACCTTTAATGTATAATGATAAATTTTATGATTGTGATTTAGAGATTCTTTCATATGGTTCGTTTAGTATTAAAATAGTTGATCCAGAAATATTTGTGAAAAATTATTTGCCACCAAATGTTTCGTATTATTCTGTTAATGATGAAGCAGTAAGAGCACCGCTACTAACCGAATTTCTTCAATCTTTTTGTGTTGCTATTGCAAACTTATCTCAAGAATATAGAATATCTGATTTACCTGCTCAGTCTAATAAACTGGCAGAGCGAATTAGACTTGATGCTTTTAACGCTGGCACTTGGAAATCAAGATTTGGATTTGAAGTAATGCATGTATCAATTGAAAATATTGAATATTCTCCTAAATCAAAAGAATTAGTTAATAAATATGTTGGTAAGAAAATGGGATTTAAACCTTATCTAGAATTATTGGGTTTGGGAAAAAGAAGTGAAAAAAAAATTAAAAAATAATAAATCTATTAATGACCAAACAAAGGAACTAAAAAAGATAAAAGAATTGCTTGATGATGGATTAATAAATCTAGAAGATTATAATAAAATGAAAAATAAAATTTTAGGAAATGATACTGAAAATAATTAATCATAATAATTTCAGTCAGAGCCTGTCACGTGGCAGTATCAGCCGCCCCATTTAAAACTCGGAAGCATCTTGGAAACAGGATGCTTTTTTTGATATAATAATCGTAATAAGAAGGAATGATTATATGGAAAAAGAAACACTGATTGAATCCATCGATAGAGTGCATACTACTTTAATGGGGATAGACAGGATAAGAAGAAATCTTCAATTGCCAAATATTGATGTTGTTTTGTATTGTAGAGATATAATAATTAATTCTCAAAGCGAAGTTGATAGAAAAGGTAAAAATTGGTATATTAGCTTAAATGATATAATCATTACTGTAAATATTTATAGTTGTACTATCATAACTGCACATAGGATTAAAGTTCGCTAAACTCTATCACGAATCGTGCGCCCCATTATGCATTTAAAGTTTCCTTGAAAAAGGGAATTTGCTACTATAAGACTATAGAGATTTACTAATATATTTATAACAATAATAGTTATAGATATATAGTTGATTTCTATAGTTTTTTTCTTTATGATAAGAGAGATTGGTCAACGAAAAGGTACTAGATTTAATTACAATCG
>JAVBOS010000166.1:0-7315 GCA_031550255.1 Anaeroplasmataceae bacterium
AATGATTTAATACATAAATTATAATCTAAATAATATTCATCACCGAAATTTGATTTTAAAAGTGTGATAATAAGATATAAATCCTCTAATTCTAGACTAAAGTTATTATTTCTTCTAGTGAACCCTTGTTCCTTAAAAAAAACTCTCTTGTTATTCCTATAAATTCATCTTTTATCATTTTATTCTCCTTATAATATAAATTGTTCTACTTAAGTTTTATATTATATTGTTTCCTTCTAAATATTGCATTTGATTAGGACAAAACATTAAAGCCATTCACGCGTTAGAATTATAAAAACAAAAGTTAAGTATAAACATTAACCTTTGTTTAATCAAATGAAATTTTTAGTTTATTTTTAAAATTGTTTCAATTAATATGTCTTTATATTAGATTAATCTTTAATAAGTATAAAAACATTTTTCCCTGTTTGATCCTTTATTTTTTCTATTCTTCCACCCATTTTTTTTATTGATTTTACTGCATTTTCTCTTGCAACTGGATGTGTATCACTTAAAAATCTTTCCACATATTTTATATTTTCTGGGTTTTTAAATTTACCAATTGCAAGTATACTAGCAAATCTTACTGCATTAATTCCTATCCCATCTTCATAAGGAATAACATAGTCCAGTAACTCAACAATTTTGTGAACAGCCTTTTCTGCTTTTAATATCCCCAATAGATCAACAATTAATGCGGTAGAACCTTTAATTTTGTCGCGATCACTTATTATTTTTATGTATTCTTCTATATAGTTTCTATCTCTTATCCTGTAAATTGCATTACAAATACTATTAAACGTATCATTATCTTTATCAACATAAAAACTATATTGTTTTAATAGAAATGGTGTCGCGTTAGTCAGACCTTTTACTCCTAAACATTGAATACAAATACTTTTAAGTCCTTCAGCATCGAATTTACCAAAATACTTAGTAAAAATATCTACAATTTCTTTATTATCTTGGGTGAATTTTAAAGGAGACAATTGCATATGCCAAGTAAAATTAAAACCAAGTTCATTAAGTTCTTTATAAAGATTAGTTTCTAATATTAAATCATTATCTGTCCACTTTCCGCTTTTTTTTCGTTCTTGAGTTTCTTTAAATAAGTTCATCCCTATATGGTCAATTTCTTCTTTTTTCATGCACAGTCCCCTTTTTAAATTATTTTATCTTACCATGGAAAATATTTTATTTGTATAAATTTATCAATTTTACTGCTTAATTTTGTCCCTTGCCTTACATATAATTCCATTTTATATCCATAGTCTTTAGCAATTTGAACATAGTCTTTTAGTTGTTTTGTCATTCCTTGATATGCAACATTTTTCGATTCAATTAATACCCCGTTATCAATATCAATAAAATCTGGAATACGATTTTTATTACTAAGCGTTTTTGTATATAGTTTTGTATTTTTCTCTAACCCAGTAGCTTGCTTAATGTAATTTTCTCCCTCTTGACCAATTTGATTTGCAGTCTTTGGAACCGGCGTATTAGCAGCACTAATCCTATTAGCAATCGCGCTAACTGCTTGACTAGCACAGAATAATAATGCACCAGTTGTAAATCCATTTACAGCTCCGTCAATAGCTCCCTTAATTGCACCTTCCCAGAAACTATTTCCATGAACAGCACTCATTATTCCGCCAATAATTCCACCTATAATGGCTCCACTTATTGACGCCTTGAGTCCGGTCATAAACATTCCATATCCAAATGCCGCTGCCGCTGGTCCTCCAAAACACATTAATGCCAAGGAGGTTATGAGTACTATCGCAAATAATGCCCACTTTACAAAACTCTTCCAGTTTCTTTCCCACCAACTCTTACCTTCATTACCATCAAAGGTCGGATCCGGGGATAATTGTGATGATGTATATATACTACTTGTATTTGTTACTGCTGATATTGGATTATCTACCGATATTGCATTTCTATTTAATCCATTTATTGTCTTTGATCCGGCTAATATATTTTCTATATCTTGACAGTCTAAATATTGACCTACTTCCGGATCATAATATCTTCCATTTATATAATACATCTTTGTTTCTGTATCATAATAATGACTCTTCCATCTAAATGGATTTATTGACGCTATTTTATGAGTTGAATCAATTATATTTTCTGTACAGTTTCCAAAAGCATCATACTTATATTCTACTATAACTTTAGCATCTTTTTCAATCCAAATTACATTCCCTAAACCATCTTTTACATAATTGTATAATAATTCATTTTTCAACAATTTTCTACATAAATGGTTCGACAAAATATTTTATTCATTATGAATAAATTTTTTATTTTATACAGAAATATAGCTAAAAATAAAAAAAATTAATCAATGATTAATTAATTTAATGTGGTACAAATAAGGTTGACAATAAATAAAAAAGGGATATTAATTAATTGAAAAATTATGAGATGAATATGATTCTGATTATCCTCAGTTTGAACGTTTTAAGATATTTTTTTTGTAAAAATGTCTTGCTGAATTTACACAAATGAAAGTTACAAATTCATTTTGTTTTTTAGTTTTATCTAGTCATTTTTATTGTTAGTTTGTATATATTTTGTGATTAAATTGTATTAAATAATACTAGATAATTCATTAATAGAAAACTTCTTTGGCAGATTAAAGACCGAAATGTATTACGGATATATATTTACTTCAGTACAAGAATTAATATCATCAATTGAAGATTATATTTACTACTACAATAACTATAGAATTAAAAGGAATGACTCCTATTGAATATAGAAATCATTCCTTAACATAATCTTTTTATTTAATTGTCTAACTTTTTGGGTTCATATCAATATAAAAGTTGTTTTTTTAGATTAATGATCAAATTCATCAAATTGGCAATATTCATCATTTATAATATTACTAGCTATATTATTAGCATGATCAGCAATTCTCTCTAAGTTAGATAAAATGTCAACAAAGTAATCCGCATTTGTAAATCCACATGTTCCATTATTAATTCTTATAACATGTTTCTTTCTAAACATTTCTTCCATTTTGTCTACTTTATCCTCAAGTACTGCAACTGGTTGAGCCATTTTTTTATCAAATGTTGAATATGCTTTAATCGAACCTTCAATCATTTTATCAATTGCTTCATACATTTCCTTGATATCCTCTGAACCTTCAAAACTAAATGTTTCTTTAGCTTCATATCTTTCATTAAAAAAACCTACTAAGTTTGTACAATGATCGCCAATACGTTCTAAATCCTTTATTGTATCCAAGTGTTTAGATAAAATATTAGAATAACTGTTATCTAAATCCATTGTAGTAAATTTAAATAAATAGTCATGTATCTTTTTGTCTAAACTATTTATATTTCTTTCATATTCTTCGGCTAAATCAGTAGTATTGCTAGTATGCTCAAAAGTATATTTTTTTGTCAGTTCATAATATTCAACTGTTAAATCACCCATTCTTCTAATAGCTTTCTTAACAAATTCAAGTGCTAATGTAGGGGATTTTTCAATTAAAGAGAAATCGCTTAATTCTTCAGATAAAGCGTCTGTTTGTTCAGTACCTGGAACAAGTTTACATGCAAAATAACTAAGTTGCTTAATAAAAAAGAATAAAACAAAAGTCGAAATGACATTAAATATTATATGGGCAATACCGATAGTCATTGCTGGTGTATTTGTTCCATATAATGGTATTAACCATTTTGTTTCAATAAATGAAACTAATGGTACATAAGCTATTCGAAGTAATAACATAAATAATAATGCGCCAATTATATTAAATAATATATGGACAACTGCTGTTCTTTTTGCTGGAACAGTTGCGCCTATACTAGCAAAAATTGCAGTTATAGTCGTCCCAATATTAGCTCCTAATAAAATTGGTAGTGCTCCAGTCAATCCAATACCACCAGTAACATATAATGCTTGTAATATACCAATTGATGCACTTGATGATTGAATAACAGCCGTAAGTAATGTTCCAACTAGTAATCCTAAAATCGGATATTTTCCTAAAACTGTAAACATTTTAGTTGCTGGACCTTCATATTCTTTTAAAATAGTTTTTAAGGCTTCTCCCATTAAATCTAGTCCAAAGAATAATAATCCGAAACCTAATATTATTCCACCTAATTCTTTTAGTTTTTTCTTTTTAGAAAAGAAAATAACCATTGAACCAAGTCCCACAAAAAGTAGTGAGTATGTTGATATATTTAAACCAATTAAAAACGATGTAACAGTTGTACCTATATTAGCACCCATTATTACACCAATAGCTTGCGTAAAGCTCATTAAACCAGCTCTAACTAGTCCAACAGTAAGTGCTGTTGTGCCGCTTGATGATTGTATTAAAGCTGTAACACCAGCTCCAACTAATATACCCTTAAATGGAGTGTTAGTTGTTTTTTCAATGATTACTTTCATTTTATTACCGGCAAAAGCTTTTAGTGAATCACTCATAGAGTTTATTCCATATAAGAATATTCCTAAACCACCAAAAACAGCCAAAAGTTGTATCCATATGTTAAATGCGTTAGTTGCTAAAAACATAAGTACCTCCAAAATAATTACCACAATTAAATATTTTACATTAAATATCAATAAAAAACAAACAGTATCTTAAATTTTCGACATATAAATCGATAAATATAAAACACTGTTTGTAATATTTTGGTTATTTTAGATAATATACATTATCTTTGTGCTTCTCTTGATAAAACTGAAAGAATTTTTTGACCCCATGCAAAGTTTGCATTAACTTCTTCAATATCATCTGATGATATAATTTTTATTGTAACATCAATATTTTGAGTAACTAAACTTGATGGTGGCAAATATGAATTATTTTCAGACCACTGATTATCTGTATTTTTCTTTAAATCAGAAACTTCATAAGTACAGTAATATCCACTAGGTAAGTCAAGATAGAACATATAATATCCAAATTCTAATGCTTGGAATCCATAAGATTTAGAGTTATGAACTGTATCAACCATTACATATCCTTTTTTGTCTTCTGTAATAGTTGCAAAACCACTTATAGCTTTTATTCTAGTTGCATTTGTAAATGATTTATCATTTTCTGCCATTTTATATCTATCAATTGTTAAATAAACTGATTCTAAATCCATAGGTTTGTTAGGATCATTTAAAATATTAAATGTAAAACGAATAGTATTTCTTAAGTCTATAACAGCAATATGATATATTTTATAATATTGATTTTTGATAGGTTCATTGTATCTATATGCTTCTGAATAAACAATATAATTCACATACCATAATTCTCCATCATCTGGCATACCAATAAAGTCCATTTCTAAGGAAATATTATAAGATGATGTGGTTCCTGCATATTCACTTATAGCATAACTGATTGTATCTTTAATAAAACTGTAGCTTAATTCTATATCTTTATTTAATGTAATCATTTCTTGTGTTTCTTGTATGTATATATATTTCCAAGATTCATGAACAAAGAAAACATAATTTACATTATTTTCGTCAACAAACATAACATATAAGAACCTTTGTATATTTTCAGGTTGACCTTCTAGACTAATATCTAAATCTTTAAATTGATAAATTTGTGAATATGATTTTATTTCAAAGATAGTTGAGTCATTAGATAATGATGCATTATTTACTGCCCCAACAATATAATATTCCATTGGGGAATCGGTAGGATTTAAGTAACTAATTTGTTGTGTATCAATTATAACATCATTAACGATATCATCACTATTATCTCTAAATTTTTGATATGAATTACTTAATTCTTCATCTGCATATATCTTTTGAGTAGAACCAAATGTAACTTGGCTTGAAATAGCTGCTGCTTCTTCAATAAAAATAATATTTTTTAGGTATGAATCTCTACTAAATTCTTTTGTTATTGTAATAGTTGGACATGCATATTCTCTTTTATATGTAACTCCATTCCAAGATATGTCATTTATTTCATACATTATATAAAAGACATAATCATTTGGTTTTGCATCCATGAAATAATTCACATAAAATCCATAATATCTTGCTTCTGAATTAAAATAAATTTGTTCATTTTCAAATGATTTTTGTTCAGAAACTAATTTTATTTTAGATGAAATTTCATCATTTTCTTGATAAAATCCTTCGAAATTATAATTAAAACGGTACTTCGGAGTTTTCTCATTTTGAAATTCATCTTCTCTTTCAAATGAAGTTTTAATTTCTCCTTCTATATTAGGAACCGCAGAAATCATTTCGCCATTTAAATAAGTTGTTACATAGTTATTAGAATCATAATTACTATTAATGTATTGTCCGTTATTTTTAGCAGTTTTGAATGGATCTTCTTCAATCAAATAATGTATATATGTATTTGATACACCTGATTCAGAAGTAATAATTATTGTTACCTTATAAATTAAAATACCATTATTAAAAAGTTTATTACTATCCATAGTAACTTTAACATCATTATGATAAATCTCTGCAGTAGCAGAAATTGTAGCTAATGAAGATATGTTCATTTGATCGACATATTCTAGTTTATTATTATCGACCGTTGTCAATTCTTCAAATGTGAATGCTCTACCAAATTTAATATATGTAGTAGCTTCTTTTACACTAGACTGTGCATTAAGTGTAAAACTTATATCTAGACCATCAAAAACAAATGATTCTATGCTATTACCAGTAGCTTCACTTTTATAAAATTGAATTTCATAAACTGCTTGTGATGACAGTTTAATACTTATAGTATGTAATCCTTTTGGTAAATCAGATGAAATATTTATATTAACTAAAACAGATCCATAACCGACATTTCCACTACCATCAACTGAAATAATGTCTTGTGTAACAATTGGTTTTTCAATAAAACTGTACATTTTTGAGTCTACACCTAAACCATCAATTAAAATGTTTGGCATTAAATTGGTAGATGCTGCAATATTGTTTGTTTTTAATTCAAGTTTAATTGTACCATTTACAGGATTAACCATATTTACATTATTAACTGGAGTATAAATATATCTATTTCCATTTACAACTACTGAATTATACGAAACATTTACATTTCCATTATATTGTGCAGAAACTAATTCTATTGTTGAAGCCTTTGTTCTAAAAAGTTTAATTGTATATTCAGACCTAACTGTTCTATCTTCTGCATAAACATAAATCTTCATTTCACCAATTTGACCTGTAGAGAATTTTGATGCATCAATAAATGTATTTTGATATACTGTTTTATTTGGTATTTCTCCAACTTCCTCTACATAGAAACTTGCATTATACGAAATTTTATATTTGTTATCATTCATGTTAACAAAAA
>JAVBOS010000062.1:0-7148 GCA_031550255.1 Anaeroplasmataceae bacterium
AGGAATAATACAATCTTGTTTTAATTGGAGTTTTGCGACATTCATAGGATGAAATCCATCAACATCTTTTTCTAAAGAAATTGCGTTGATTACTTTATCCTCATTAATATGTTTTGGTAATGGTAATTGAACTAAAATACCATCAACTGTATCATCATTGTTTAGGTTATCAATTAAATCTAATAATGTACTTTCTGATACTTTATCATTTAATCTAAATGTCGTATTTTTGATGCCAATTTCGTTTGAAGCTACTTCCTTTCCTTTAACATAGGAAACACTTCCTGGATCTTCTCCAACCAAAATAACAACAAGTTGAGGAATACGAGAATATATTTCTCGATATTCCAAAACTCTTTTAGCCATATCTTCTTTTAAATTTTTAGCCAGTTCTTTTCCACTAATTACAACCGCCATACGACCACTTCCAATCTACTCTTCTAATAATTCAAATAATTTAGTTGCTACCATTTCAGGACCCTTTTGTTCATATCCTAAAACAGCTAATCTTGTATATATTTCTCCAACCTTTATATTAGCATCAAATAATCCTTGAAAATATTTATCTAATAAAACAGTTGTTTCACTTTGTTTTTGTACAGGTCCAAAAGGATTAGCAAAAAATGATTCAACTAAACCTTCTTCGCTTGTAGTACCTTTAGCATTTCTTGCACCTTTAACAAACACCTTTAATGCTTCTTCTTTATTGTCAAAGAATTTTATATCAGTTCCATTGTTATCATAATTATTAGCATAAAGTACCATATCTACTTTATAACCCTTCATAATTTGTGAATAAGTTGAAACTGGTATAACTAAACGTGAGTTTATTTTATCAGGATTCATAAAAATCGCTCTATCCATTTCTTTATAAGCATATCCACTTGTCATATCATCAAGTCTAACAAAGGCACCAATTTCTGTACCATAAGCAATAATTTCACCATTAACAAACTTAAATGTTCCCATATCATCAAATATAGTCTGCATGTTGGAAATATTATCACCAGCAACT
Organism: Anaeroplasmataceae bacterium; assembly: GCA_031550255.1. GTDB lineage: Bacteria > Bacillota_I > Bacilli_A > Acholeplasmatales > Anaeroplasmataceae > JAVBOS01. The sequence continues at coordinate 1,016 of JAVBOS010000062.1, forward strand.
CTACTTAGAGCTTCTAAAGATTCACTTTTTCCTGCACCACTATCGCCAATAATTACAACAGTCTTGTTTTTACCATTTGATAATGTAATATTAACACATGCTCCGTGTAGTGGTAAATTACCAGAATTAATCATTTTTACATTATATAAAGTTAATAACATTTTCTTCATATAACCAAAATAATCAATATTTTTCCCATGAGGAGCAATTCCTACATATATATCTTCTTCCTTATCATAATAAAATGCTGATTCATTTGTTGTTGGTGCACCAAATAAATAAATTAAATCTGGTTTTTTACCTTCACATTCTTTTTTAGGTACAAAATCAAATAAATTACATAAAGTTATTCCGTGTGATAAATAATCTCTATGAAAATAAATGTATGCTAATGAAGATCCAACTTTAGCTGGATATAAATAAAATTCATCTTTGTTAATATCTAAACCAGCTACTGGATTAAAAAATACTTCGGGATATGTTCCTGTTCTTTTATTTTTAGCTGAATAGGTAATAAAAGGAGGTCTAATAATAATTTGTTCAATTAAATTAACATCTCTTAAATTAGCATATTTACTTTCTTTACTCATCCAAGGAAATTTTGAAATCATTAAACTAGCATTTACCCCTGCAGGTAATTGACGATATATATTAAAATTTTTAGTCAAAACTTTTTGACTAATTGTTCGATATGTTTTTAAAACTAAATCATTAAAGTTATTTGTAGCTTCAATGAAACTATTGTTTTCAACTCCATCAGCGTTACTTCTTGAGTGAATAACTCCATATCTTTCTAATCTACGCCAGTAATCATAAAAATTTTCTACTAATTCATATAAAACATCAGTATGATCTAAAACTAATTTATAAAAAGGGCTCATAGTTCTTATTTGATCTAAATCAAAAGTTAATAATAATTTAAATAAATCAACAAAATCTTTTTTAGGATTAGCCATAATATTTACTAACTTTAAAACATCAATTTTTTCTATTCTAATTAAGTTATCAATAAACTTACCCCAAACATCAGCAAAACAATCGCTATTTAAAATTTCAGCTTCACTTTTACAATATTGCTCACTGAAATTCATTAATACCATTTTATTAGTTGAAACAAACTCTCTCATTTATATATCTCCCTTATATTTAATTAAAATAATCCAACTGCTTTTCCATCAATAACATCCATATTTAAAGCAGCTGGTTTTTCTGGTAATCCAGGCATTGTCATAACGTCTCCTGTTAATACAACAATAAATCCAGCACCAATTGATGGTTTTAATTCTCTTATTTGTAAAACAAATCCACTTGGACGCCCTAATAATTTAGGATCATCAGAAAATGAATATTGAGTTTTAGCCATACAAACAGGTAAGTTATCCCACCCATTTTTCTTAAAAGTTTTTAATTGTAAATTAGCTTGACTAGAAAATTCAACTGCACTAGCTCCATATATTTCTTTAGCTATTTTTGTAATCTTTTCCTTAATCGTTTCATTAACATCATATAATCTTTTAAATTTTTGATCATTATTTTTTATTTTATCTACTACTTTTGCTACTAAATCTAAAGCCCCTTTAGAACCATTTGCCCAAACATCAGATAAACTAATTGTATGATTATTATCATTTGCCCATTTTAATAATGCATTTATTTCGCTATCAGTATCAGAACTAAATTTATTTATAGCAATAACATAAGGAACATTAAACTTTTTAACATTTTCAATATGCTTTTCTAAATTAGAAATTCCCTTTAATAAAGCATCAACATTTTCTTTATTAAGTTCATCTTTAAGTATACCACCATGCATTTTTAATGCACGAATAGTTGCTACTATAACAGTACAACTAGGATCAAAATTAGCAAAGCGTGATTTAATGTTAAAGAATTTTTCCGCACCAAGATCAGCTCCAAAACCCGCTTCAGTAACAACATAATCTGCTAAGCTCCTTGCCATATTTGTTGCGATTATAGAATTACATCCATGTGCAATATTTGCAAATGGTCCACCATGAATTAATGCAGGAGTATGTTCTAAAGTTTGAACAAGGTTGGGCTTAATAGCATCTTTTAAAATTAATGTAACAGCTCCAGCACATCCCAATTGTTTTACAGTAATTGGTTGTTTATCATAATTATAGCCAATTACTATTTTTTCTATTTTTTGTTTTAAATCTTCTAAATTATTTGATAAGCATAATACTGCCATTATTTCACTAGCAACCGTAATATCAAAATGATCTTCTCTAGGTGTTCCATTAGCACTTCCACCAAGACCAATAATTACATTACGTAAACTTCTATCATTCATATCTAAACAGCGTTTCCAAGTAATTCTTGTTGGATCAATTCTTAATTCATTTCCTTGATGTATATGATTATCAATCATAGCAGCAATCGCATTATTAGCTGTTGTAATTGCGTGGAAATCACCTGTAAAATGTAAATTAATATCTTCCATCGGAATAACTTGTGCATACCCACCACCAGCTGCACCACCTTTAACACCCATTACAGGTCCAAAGCTAGGTTCACGTAACGCTACCATCGTATTATATCCACTAGCACTTAGCGCATCAGCTAATCCAATAGTAGTTGTACTTTTACCTTCTCCTGCAGGTGTAGGATTAATAGCAGTAACTAATATAACATTACCATTTTTATTAATTTTTTGAGTTACATCTAAGTTGATTTTAGCTTTATATTTACCATATTGCTCATAATCATCTTCAGTCAATCCTATCTTATTAGCGATTTTACTGATATTTAGTAATTCAGCTTTTTGTGCAATTTCTAAATCTGTCATATTATATTCTCCTTTTAATTAATAAAAAACAGCGACAATAATGTCACTGCAAGTTTATAAAAAATCAACAAATGATTGTTGTAAAAAAATTGTATTTAATTCAAAAGTAATGATTAGTTGCATAATAATACCTACTTTCTAAAAATACTTTATTATTTTAACATATATATTTTTTATATTCTATAGAAAATAAGACTTTTGTTATAAATTCTATTTATAATACGCTTTTTATAATTTCTGGTAATACTTTAGCCTCGTTTACATTAATGGCACTAATGGCAACTCTTAATGAATTACCAAGGGGAACAATATAAACACCCATTTTAGTTAATAGTTCATATTTTTCATTAGCATTACTACAAGGAATAGTTACAAAAAATCCACTACTAAATGGTAGAGTTTGTAAACCACATTTTTTAGCATTATCAATAAATGTATCTGCTCTTAATTTCATTAAACTTCTTGTCTCATCCAACTCTTTTTCAAAATCTCTAAATAACTCTTCATTGTTAAAGATATGAGAAATGATATTCATTCCTAAATTAGAAGCCATAGACCATTTTGTTCTAGAAGAATAAATACTCGCATCATATAGTTCTTCAACATAATTACTCGATTTACCAAGAATTATTTGTGCCCCAATTCTTATTCCATATAGCCCTAATGTTTTAGACCCACTAAAAGCTAAAACACTTATAACACTTTCATTAAATTTAGTAAATTTTCTAATATTTTCTCTAGAAACATCTAGTCCTCTTAAATCATAATCGATATAAGCCATGTCATATAATAAAATTACCGGTGTATTATCAGCAGATAATTCATTTATTAAACTAACAACATTATCCCATTCTTGTTCACTCATTGAATAACCAGTCGGATTATGGCAAGGGTCATTTATAACTAAAAAAACACGCCCTTGATGTTTCTTTAATTCCTTAGCCTTATATTCTAAATCTAATAAGTTAAACTTTCCAAGTTTATTAAATAATTCATATGTCTCAAAACCAGCATTATTTTCTCTAGCAAATTGTTTATAAATACCCCACATATAACTAGGTAACAATACTTTATCGCCTTCATTTAAATAATTAGTAAAAGTATTAGAAATGGCTCCACTACCACCAGGAGTAGCAATTACCTTGCATGATAATTTATTGAGGATCTCTTCTTTATGATTTCTAAAAACCCATTTTTTTATAGCTTCTAAATAATCTGGATTTCCTACAGTTGTAGAATAAGCAAATTTCTCATCAACTTTTAATTCTTTGATTGCTTTATCAACGACTTTAAAATTAAGAAATTTATTATCTTCTCCATAAATCATTCCAATAGTTCCATCAATTACATTGGGGTTTAATGCTTTGGCATTTTGTGCTTCTTTCGCAATTAGTAGTATTCCACCAGGTGCTTCTTTTTTTCCAATTGAACGTTTTGCTAATAATGACATATTATCGCCTTCCCTTGTTTTAGTATACATATTATAGCACATTAATAATATGTTAAAAATTTAAAAATAATTACTTTTGTTTTTTTATATTACTTTTAGTATATTTATTAACAAATCCTTTTAATTTTAAAGCATTTTGATAAGTATATGGTATTTTAGTAATTAATTTTTCACCAACACATAATAAATATTTATTTTTAATTTCATTAACTTGAACGGTATTAATAGAATATATCCTTCTTATTCCAAACAAATTTGTATAAATCACTTCTTTAGAGCTAAACTCTATTTTCCAATTATGAAAACGTAATAACATAATAAACGATAAAGCTAGTAAAATAACAATAAAAAACGATATTTTTATAAGCTCTTTTTTTATATCAGTTGCAAAAAATATAAGAGATAAAGTCACGAACAATAATAAGTATAAGGACAAAAATCCCATATATTTATAGATTGTCGGTAACTTAATAATATCTTGTTTCTTAACTTTTTCTTCTTCTTTTTTTATTATATTACTCATAATATTACTATATAATTTATAGCCTACAAAAAACAATACTATAAATAATATACCTTTTAATTGTGGATTCATTTTTGATCTCCATTCTTTATTAATTTTAATTTTATCATAAATATTATTAAATTTAACTTAAAAATAAAAAGAGTATGTATCATACTCTTTAAAAATTAGCTTTTAGTGAACATTTGAGTGAAGTAAAGTTGGCCATCTTTTCCTTTTTGACCTACACCAACACCGATTTGATTATAATTAGGATTTAAAATGTTTGCTCTATGTCCTGTAGAGTTCATCCATGAATTAACGACTTCTTGAGCCGTTTTTTGGCCTTTAGCAATATTTTCAGCAGCCTGAGAATATTTTATTCCATAATTAGATAACATTTTAAATGGTGTACCATATGTTAGAGAATCATGTGAAAAGTAGTTATCGTTTGCCATGTCTTGTGATTTAATTCTAGCTACTCTAGATATTTCCCAATTTTCAGTTAATGGCTTTAATCCTTGTTTTGCTCTTTCTTGATTAACTAACCTAACTATTTCTTGTTCCATTGTTCTAAATGAAGATTGAGCAGGAATATTAATTTGTTGCCCAACATATATCATGCTGGGATTTTTTATTTGTGGATTTGCATTAATTAATTCGGATACTCCTACTTGATATAAATTGGCTATTTTCCACATTGTATCGCCCGGGCGAACTGTATATTTTTCTATTCTTATATTTTTCATATTATATTATATGAAAAATATATACTAATCGTTACTATATAAATTGACTATTTATATAAAAAATCTCCTAAAAGATAGGAGATAATATTTTATAAGAATTTCTTTAATTGTTGATAATTCTTTTCTTCTATTTCAACCAATTTATTTAAAATTTTTAAGTATTGTTGTTTACAATCTTTATATTCTTTTAAATCTTTAATTCCAGAAATAACACCCATAACCGAACCATTCATCAACATTTGAGCAATATGTGATGGTGTTTTATCTAATAATGTTTTAACGTTTATCATTAGGTTTAGATTTACTTTTGAAAAGTTTCCAATTGGTTTTTCATTTTGACCTAAACTATGAATAACTGTCTTTACTTCTTCATGAATTTGTTTATATTCATTTAATTGTGTTAATAAATACTCTTTAAACTTATTATCTTCTACTACTTCTAATAATTTAGTTATGGATTCTACACCCATACCTGAATTTTGATATATGTTTTGTAATAATTCAATATCTTTTTCCATTAATAATCACCACTTATATTATTAGTGCAATAATAATTTTAATACATTTTTATTATTTATATATAATCTTGGCGAGATTGCTTATTTTTTATAAATTATTTTTTA
>JAVBOS010000013.1:0-7983 GCA_031550255.1 Anaeroplasmataceae bacterium
TTAGATAAATATTTAAATGCTTTGAAAAATTGTTTTTTATTTTATCAAGTTAATAGATATGATATAAAAGGAAATCAATATCTTAAAACATTAGAAAAATATTATTGTGTTGATTTCGGATTAAAATATGCAATTTTAGGATATAAAAATGTTAACTCAGGACATGTTTTAGAAAATATTGTATATTTAGAATTAAAAAGAAGAGGATATGATGTTTATATTGGTAAGGTTGGCGATCTTGAAATTGATTTTATTGCAATTAATCAATATGATACAATTTATATTCAAGTGTGTGAAACAATTAGAGATTCAAATGTTTTAGAAAGAGAACTAAAGCCTTTAAGGAGTATCCGTGATCACAATCAAAAGATTTTACTAACTTTAGATAACGATGTTAATAATTCTTATGATGGTATAAAAACATTGAATGTAATAGATTTTTTATTAACTTAGATATAATAAATATTTTATGAGAGGACTGGTAAGATGTTTAATGCAGAAAGAGCTAAAAAAGATATCATAATTTATACTGCTATGGGTAGTGTAGTTATGTTTTTAATGTCAATGGCTATGTTTTATATAGTATTTATTAATGAAAAAACAAGAGGATTTGAATACACTTATGTATTTGTTATAATTGGGATAATGAGTTTAGTATTGATGATTTTTAATATAATTTATGTACGTAAAAGATATTGGAATCTATAATAATAATTAAAAGAGGAATCTTTATTAAAAAAAACTTTTCTTTTTAAAAAAATATGATAAAATATTTGTGTATATATAAATTATGATATGGATAAGTAAAATATTTATTTTCTATTTTAGAGACTAAGTTAAATGGTGAAAGACTTAGATAGAGTATTTATTTGAAGCTACCAAGGAGTTTATCGTGATTCTCGCGTTAAGGGACTTAAGAGCAAAGATAATTTATCTTTGAATTAAGGTGGTACCGCGTTTATGACGTCCTTAAATTTTAAGGATGTCTTTTTTTATGTTAAAGGAGAATATTTATGAAAAAACTGACTTCAATGGAAATTAGACAAATGTGGCTAGACTTTTTCAAGTCTAAAGGTCATAGTGTTGAACCGAGTGCTAGTTTAGTACCGGTGAATGATCCAACATTACTTTGGACTAATGCTGGTGTAACACCACTAAAAAAATATTTTGATGGAAGTGTTGTTCCCCAAAATCCAAGAATTACAAATGCTCAAAAATGTATTCGTACAAATGATATTGAAAATGTAGGTAAGACTGCTAGACATCATACTTTTTTTGAAATGCTTGGAAATTTTTCAATTGGGGATTACTTTAAAAAAGAAGTATTACCATGGGCATATGAATTATTAACAAGTAAAGAATGGTTTGATTTTGATGTTAATAAATTATTTATAACATTCTATGCTGATGATTTTGAAACTAGAGATATTTGGATTAGTCTAGGAGTACCTGCAGATCATTTAATTCCGCTTGAATCAAATTACTGGGAAATAGGTGAAGGACCTTGTGGACCAGATACTGAAATCTTCTATGATAGAGGCGAAAAATTTGATAAACGTGGTAAAGAATTAATCGAAAATGATTTAGAAAATGATCGTTTTATTGAAATTTGGAATATTGTTTTTTCTCAATACAACTCTAAAGAAGGTGTAGATAGAAAAGATTATAAAGAATTACCAAGTAGAAATATTGACACAGGATGTGGTTTAGAACGTGTTACTTGTGTTATGCAAGGTGTAGATACTAACTATGAAACTGATTTGTTTATGCCAACAATTTTAGAAGTTGAAAAATTAAGTGGTGTTAAATATACAGGTCAAATGGCTTTTAAAGTTATTGCTGACCATATCAGAACTGTAACTTTTGCTGTTGCTGATGGAGCCTCATTTTCAAATGAAGGTAGAGGATATGTATTGCGCCGCGTATTACGCCGTGCGGTTAAATATGCTCGTAAACTTGGCATAACTAGAGCATTTATGGCTAGTATAGTTGATATTGTTATTGATAATATGAAATCTTATTATCCATATTTAGTATCTAAAGCAAACTTAGTAAAAGAAATTATTACAAAGGAAGAAGAAAAATTCTTATCAACTATTAGTAATGGTGAAAAGAGATTTGAAGCAATTGCTAAAGAATCTAAAGGTATTATTAGTGGATATGATGCGTTCTTATTATATGATACATATGGATTCCCTTTTGAATTAACTGATGAGTATGCAGAAGAACTTGGTTTAAAAGTTAATAAAGAAGAATTTAAAAAGGCTATGCAAGAACAAAAGGAACGTGCAAGAAATTCACGTAAAGATGTTGCTAGTATGGGTGGCCAAAATGAAGAATATTTAAATTTCAAAGAAGTAAGTAACTTTGTTGGTTATGAAAATTTTGAAACTGTAAGTAAAGTAATTAAAGTTTTTAAAGAAGGAATAGTTTTAGACAATACACCTTTTTATGCTTTTAGTGGAGGACAATTATCTGATAATGGAACTATTAATGATATTGAAGTCTTAGATGTTAAAAAATTACCAAATGGTCAACACTTACACATTTTAGATACAACCGATTTTAAAGTAGGTCAATCTGTAAGTGCTGTAATTGATGCTGAAAATAGAAACTTAACTAGAAAAAATCATTCTAGTGCACACTTATTGCAAAAAGCTTTACAAGTTGTTTTAGGAGATCATGTGCATCAACAAGGTTCACAAGTTTCTAGTAGCTATGTTAGATTTGATTTTAATAATTATCAAAATTTAACTGATGAACAAATAATAAAAGTTGAAAATTTAGTAAATAGTTATATTAAAGAATCTAATGAAGTTAAAACTCAAGTATTACCTTTAAGTGAAGCTAAAAAATTAGGTGCTACTGCGTTATTCGATGAAAAATACAGTGATTTTGTAAGAGTAGTTAGCATGGGTGTTAGTCAAGAATTTTGTGCTGGGACACATGTAAGTAATACAAGTGAAATTAATAGTTTTGCGATTGTTTCGATAGAATCAATTGGTTCTGGTGTTTTCCGTATAACTGGTGTAACTGGTCCTAAATGCCAAGAATTATTAGAAAATAGTCTTTCTAATCTTGATAACGAAATAAATGCTTCAAAAAATAAAGCTTATAATTTAATTACTGAAGCAAAAAACGAAGGCATTATGCTTGCATATAACTATAACTTTAGTTATAATGATACTATTGGTTTTGCATATATTCTAAAAAAACGTGAAGAAGTAGCATTGGCTAGCAAGACTTTACATGAATTAGAAAAAGAATATCAAGCTAAAAAGAGTCAAAACGCTTTAAGTAACTTAAATGTTTTCGATAAATTAATCTTAAATAATTGTATAGTTACTTTAGTAGAAGAAAAAGATACTAATTTAGTTAAAGAAATGTCAATTGCTTTGTTAAATAATAAAGGACTTGATGCGGTAGTTTTAGCTACTGTTGATGGTGATAAAGTTACATTTATTGCAGCTACAAATGAATTAAAATATGATGCGTCAACTTTAGTAAAAGAAGCTACTAAAATCACTGGTGGTGGTGGCGGAGGAAAGAAAAACCTTGCCCAAGCTGGTGGTAAGGATTCTTCTAAAGTAAATGAAGCATTAACACATGTAAAAGGAATATTATAATGAAGTGTCTAGGATTAGATTTAGGAAGTAAAACATTGGGAATAGCAATAAGTGATGCCTTTGGAATGATTGCAAGAGTATATGACACATTAAGATTTACTGATGATGATTATGATTTTGCAGTTAATAAAACTAAAGAAATTTGCGAAAAAGAAGGAATCAAAATTGTTGTTTTAGGTTATCCTAAACATATGAATGGCGATAAAGGAATTAGAGCAGTAATTAGTGAAGAATTCAAAACAAAATTAGAAACAATTTGTAATGTAAAAGTTGAACTATGGGATGAAAGATTAACTTCAATTGCTGTAGACAGAGTTATGATTCAAGGGAATTTGAGTCGTGATAAAAGAAAACAAAAAAAAGATGAGTTAGCAGCGGTAGTTATTTTACAAAACTATCTTGACTATAAAAAATTTTAATTAGGAGGACAAAAAAATGTCAAAAGAAAATGAAAGATTATTAACAATTACAACAGAAGATGGTTCTGAAATATTATGTGAAATTTTATTTACACACCACTCAGAAGATTTTAATAAAGATTATGTAGTATTCACAGAACAAGGAACAAATAATGCAAGTGCAGCTATATATGTTCCTACAGCTGATGGTAACGGAAGATTAGAAGAAATCAAATCTGAAGAAGAATGGGCTATGTTAGAAGAATTGTTAGAAGAATATGCTGATAATATGGAACAAGCTGATGGATGCGGATGTGGTTGTGATGACTGCGAAGGCGGATGCGGTGATGAAGAATGTGGTTGTGATGACGAAGGATGCGACTGTCAACACGAACATAAATAATGATTATAAAAGATAATGATTTAGCAGAAATGCTAAATCTTTATTTTAATGATATTCATACACAACTGCTTTTATATGCAAAAGAAAATAATGTACCAATTATCCAAGATGAAGGGCTTGCATTTTTAGAGTCAATAATAAGAATTAAAAGATGCAAAAATATTTTGGAAATTGGCACAGCTATTGGTTATTGTGCAAGTCGCATGCAAATAGCTAGTGGTGGAAATGTTGTTACTATAGAACGTGATTTAAAGATGTATGAAGAGGCAACTAAAAATATTAAATTATTAAATTTTGAAAACAATGTTAAAATTGTTTTTAAAGATGCTTTAGATTCATTTGATGATGTTAAAAATAATAAATTTGATTTAATATTTATTGATGCAGCTAAAGGACAATATCAAAAATTCTTTGAAATTTATGAGCCATTATTATCAGAAGATGGAATAATTGTTTGTGATAATATGTTATTTCATGGTTTACTTGATGAAGATGCTGAGATTAAAAGTAGAAATTTAAAATCTTTAATTAGAAAAATAAAAGGATTTCATGATTTTATTTTGAGTAATGAAAAATATGATACATCAATATTTAATATTGGTGATGGTATGAGCGTAAGTACTAAAAAATAAGGTGTTAATATGAAAAAGTTTGTGGGTATACTTATAATTACATTGCTTGCTCAAATAGGAACAAATATGGGACATCCTGTAACACCGTATTATATTGAGCAATTAGGATTTCCAAACTGGACGTTTGGAGTCTTTTTTGCCGTAATGAGCTTAGGTATGCTATTATTCGCTCCTATATGGGGTGTTCTTGGTGATGTTAAGGGAAGAAGAATTACGTTATTAATAGGATGTATTTTCTATTCTATAGGGCAAGTTATGTTTGGTTTATTTAAAAGCATTCCTGGTATTATTTTTGCTAGGTTTTTCTCTGGGTCTTTTAGTTGTGCTGTTAATGTAAGTATAATTGCGTATATAACATCAAGTAAAGATTTACAAGTTTTTACTAAAGCAAGATTAGTTTCAACAGTAATATCTTTTCAAGTTATTGGATCAAGTTTAGGTAATTATTTTGGTGGGTTAGTTAGTAATTTTATTGGAACAAATTATAATTATGCTTTTTTTATTCAAGCCATTTATTTAATAATTGTAGCAATTATTTCTTACTTTGTTTTCAATATGAAAGATGAAATTCTAATAAAAAGAGAAAACAAAAATGCGTTGTCAAATATAACTGATATAAAAAAATTAAATCTTTGGAGTATTCTTTTCTTATTTTGTTTAACTGGTTTTAGTTTAGTTTTTACAACACTACAAAAATATCTAGATATATATTTTCGTGATTTAGGAAAGCATGCTACGGATATTGGAACTTTTAATTTAATTATTGGAGCTGTAACATTTACAACTAATTTACTATTAACACCTTTTTTAATAAAAAAATTACGTCCGTTACTGGCAATTATAATTTCAAGTATTTTAGGGACTGTATGTATTTTTATAACATTTGAATTCACAAATATCTTTATTGGATTATACACTTTTTATATGATTTATATCATGACAAAAGCTATAATAGAACCAGCAAGTGTAACGTATATTACTGAAAATAAAGAATTACAACCAGGACTTATGCTTGGTGTAAGACAAAGTTTTATTGCTTTAGGCTCAATTATTGGACCTATTGTTGGTGGATTAATTTATAATAATAGCGGTGTTACCCTATTTTACATGTTAGGATTTTTATTTGGGGCATGTGGCATTGGAATATTAGTACTTACAATTTTTAGTTATAAAAAAAACATTAAATTAAAAAATGAAGTATAAATTTTAGAATGGTAGTATGTATTAAAGCATACTGCCTTTTATATTTGCTAAAGAAGGTTAAATGTGTTAAAATATTTAGGCTTCATGGAGGTACATCATGGAAAATAAAAACAAAATATGGGATATCATTTTTAATTTTTTGAAATCTGCATTTAAAAAATCATTAAAAACATTTTGGTTTGTAATGAAAATTATAATACCAATTCACTTTATATTAACGCTTTTTGTATATTTAGATATATTAAAATATATCGTTATACCATTTGCTCCATTAATGGCATTGTTTGGTTTGCCCGGAGAAGCTGCATTAGCAATTATTAGTTCAAATTTATTGACGCCAATTGCTGGATTAAGTATTGTAACATCAATTCCTGGATTTACAGTTAAACAATTAACTGTGTTAGGAATAATGACTTTAATTTCACATGCTTTAGTTGCTGAAAGTGCTGTTTTAAAAGGAATTGGAGTTCCTATAAAAAGATCAGTTATAATTAGGGTTTGTGGAATGATAATTTTTGGATTATTATTTAGTTTAATAATTGGTAATAAATTAGATTCTCCTATAAAAACTACTTCTCAAAATAATGATGAAATCATAAAATTATCTTTTGAATCATGGAATACATTTTGGACATGGTTTAAAGAATTACTTATTTCCTTTGGCAATAAAATTTGGGGATCATTGAAAACAATTGGTCCAATGATTTTCTATCTAACATTTGGTATTGAATTTTTGAAAGTTACTAAAATTCTAGATCATATTAATTTTATTTTACACTTTTTTACAAAACCACTTGGAATAAGTAGATCGGGAACAATACCATTATTTGTTGGAATGTTTTTTGGAATAACATATGGTGCAAGTGTAATTATGCAATCATATGAAAATAATGAAATGACAAAAGACGACATACTAATAATAAGTTTATTTGTTTGTTTGAGTCATGCAATAATTGAAGATACTATCTATTACGTTAATGCGGGAGCAAATATTTGGTATTTATTAATCATTAGAATTCTTTTAACATATGTAATTACTTTTATTTATAATAAATTTGTTTTAAAAAGAAAACCTAAAGAAGAAATAGTTGAAATAACTAACAATATTTAACTATTTAAACTTACCTTTTTTACACAAAATATAAAAAAGGAGGTTTAAAAATGAAAAAGAATATTAATGGAAATGAATTAGCTAAATTAGCGATGGATGAAATTCCTACACAAAAAGCTAATGCAAAAGAAATAACAGCGGTAGTTAAAGAAAACCGTAAAGTTACAGGTTATGAAATCGCCGATGAATTTGTTAGTAAAAATGATGCTATAAATATGGCTAAAAATGGAGAATTAAAGAATGTTGGTATTGCTCATAATAAGAATACACAATATTTAAAATCAGTTCCAGATGGAATAAATGATAATAATTTGACAGATTTACCAGTTAAATCAAATAAGTAAAAAAACAAAAAGTTAGAATTAATTTTCTAACTTTTTTGTATATATATGACTATAATCTTTAATATCGATAATTTCACCATTTTCATAATATTCACCATGAATAAAACCACTTACTGATAAATATTCTGGAACCGATATATTATTTTTATATAAAGATAAATAATGTAAAAGTATTAAAGCTTTTCCATCATTTATTTTTGAATAAATATATTGGTTGTTATCAATAAAATATCCATTAATAAATTTATTATTTATTATGTTTTCAG
>JAVBOS010000072.1:0-10672 GCA_031550255.1 Anaeroplasmataceae bacterium
ATTTAATGAATTAAATAGTTTATCAGAACAAATTAATTATTATATAACTGATGCAGAAGGAATTTCAATGCTTGAAAAAATAAGTATTGAATATGAAAGTAGAAAAGAATTATTTAATTTTTTAGGAGTAGATAATATTAAAGATGCTAATAATGAAATAAAAAGTTCTCATCCTAAAATAAATAATCTTAGAAATATATATATAATTATTAATACTAATTTTTCAAAAACAAATTCTGATTTAGAAATTAAATTAAATTACCTAATGAAATTTTCATATAGAGTTGGAATTTATTTTATTCTAACAATAAGAAAAAAAGAAGAGTTATCAAAAATGAATGTTACTAATACTTATATGGTTTTTAAAACTAATGATTTAGATTTTTCATTAAGAACAACAAATAGTGATTTAGGATGTATGCTACAAGAAAAAGGAGATTTTTTGTTATTTCAGCAAAATAAAATCCGTCATGGACAAACAGCGTATATCTCACAGACGGATTATATTAATTTTTTAAAAAAGATTATTTAATTTTTTTTCGATTATTTAATTCTATAAATCTGTGCTTTAATGCTTTTTCATAAACTCCAGTTTCTTTTGGTTCATAAAAATTGATATTTTCCATGCCAAGAGGCATATATTGTTGAACAACAAAAGCATCTGGATAATCGTGAGGATATTTATATAAACTTTTATCGCCGCGAATCTCCTTATTTAAGATGTTTTTCGGGATTGGTAGATTGTCATTTTTTTCAAGATAATCTAAAGCACTATCAATAGCAAAATAAGCAGAGTTACTTTTTGGGGATAGTGCTAAGTCAATAGTTGCGACAGCTAAAGGAATTCTAGCTTCTGGCATACCTATTTTTAAAGCAGTATTACAGGCGGCTTCTACCTTAGGTCCAATATTTGGATTGGCAAGTCCTACATCTTCATACGCAGAGATTAATAACCTTCGGCAAATCATATCCAAATCACCAATTACTAATAGTCTAGATAAATACAAAAGAGAAGCATCTGGATCACTACCTCTTATTGATTTGATTAAAGCACTAAATAAGTCATAGTAGTATTCTTCTTTACCGTCAACTCTTAAAGCTTTTTTACCTAAAAGCTTTTCACAATTTTCTAAAGTTATCTCATTTTCTTCTAGTAAAGAAATTGATTCGAGCATATTTAAAGCAGTTCGTATTTCTAATCCGCTAGAAGAAGCAATATATTCTAATATTTCATCACTAATTGAACTTTTGAAAAGCTTTTCTTTTTTTATAGTGTTTCTTAATAATAAAACAATATCATTTCTATTTATTTCATTTAGCTTATATATATGACATCTTGATCTAATAGCAGGGTTAATTGAGCTATAAGGGTTATTGGTAGTTAAGCCAATTAAAGTCATACTACCGTTTTCTAAAAATGGTAGTAAAAAATCTTGCACATCTTTTTTTAGACGATGAATTTCATCAATAATTACCAAAATATTATCATAGTAGTTTATTGCATCAGCAATCTCTTTTAATTTTGCCTTATTGTCAGTACTTGCGTTAAATTCAAAGAAGTTTAAGCTATAATAAGAAGATATAATACTAGCAATTGAAGTTTTTCCTGTACCAGGAGGACCATATAAAATCATTGAAAAAAGCTTGTTTTTATCAAGCATTTTTTTTATGACACCATTTGGTCCAACTAAATGATCTTGGCCAATGATATCTTCAAATTGTGTTGGTCTAATTTTAAAAGCTAGAGGTTTCATTTTATCACCAGCTTTATTATATCATGTTAAACGAGTTTTTTAACATTTACTCCAAAAATTCCACCAATTATTGAACTAATAATGAAAATTAAGTATTTGACAATTATCAGTGGATTATATTTAGTATTTGTAAGATTAATAATTAAAAATAAGATAATGACAATTATAAAACTATATAAAAAAGAAGTTAAAATCCCTTTTTTTTGATGGTGATTACTCGATAAAAAACCAATAATGAAAAATATTAGTCCACCAATAATTGAAGCAGGAATATTATAATTTTGTGTTCCAGTTTTGTTTTTAATCATCAAAGTATAGATGAAGGAAAATAATAGTAAGAAGAATAGAGAAATAAGTAAAATTTTAAAAATACCACTAATTGATTTGTTCATAATTATCACCTATTGATATATATGCTAATAAAAAAGAAAATATGTGTAAATAATAGAATTGGTGATATTATGGATTACTTTATGATTGGTTTAAAAAGTATTATTATTTTCATTGTCTTAATGTTAATGATTCGTTTACTTGGAAAAAAAGAATTAGGTCAATTATCAACATTTGATTTAGTTGTACTTTTAATAATTGCTGATATTGGAAGTATAGCTATAGAAAATGGTGATAGCTTTTATTCGACGTTATTAGTTTTTTTAATTTTATTTATTTTACAAAAAATATTTTCTTGGTTATTGTTGAGATTTTTTTTATTAAGAAATGTTTTTGATGGTAAACCAACGATTATAGTTGAAAGTGGTAAATTAAATATAAAAACAATGAAAAAAGAATTATATACAGTTGATGATTTAATTAACCAAATGCGAAAAAACTCAGTTATGGATATAAAAGAAATAAAACTAGCCATATTAGAAACATCTGGTGACTTAAGTGTTTTTACATATAAAGAAAATAAAGAAATAATCTTACCAGTAATTACTAGTGGTAAGATATGTAAAGATATGTTAAAACATGTTGAACTAACAGAACAAGATGTTATAAAAATGGCTAAAAATAAGGGTTATATTGTAAATAATATATATTATGCTTCTAGTAATGGAAAAGAATTATTTATTACCACCATCAATTAAACTTTTTTTATAATAAAACATTATAATTAGTAACGAAAGAGAATTAATTAAAATAATATTGATAATTGGTAGAAGTTTATCAATTAAAAAGAAATTTAAAAACATATTAAAAGCTATAAAAATAAACAAATTCATTATTGTATTAAAATCGATACGAAAATGAATTTTTTTTCTTAATGTTAAATAATGTAAAAACTGACCAACTATAAAACAGATTCCAATACTATAACATATTCCATATAATCCAATACTTTTTATTTGACACAAGATTATAATTAAAATTAACTCTATAATATGACTAATGACGTTATTTATTAATAACTTTTTCTCATGACCTAGGGCTTGTAATGCAGTAACTAGTACAGGTGAAAAATAATAGAATAAATAAAATGGTGATAAAATTCTTACTATTTTATAACTTTCAGTATTGTTATAAAGAATTTTTAATAATAATTCTGGATAAAAAAATGTTACATTAAAGTTTATGATTCCGATTGCCAATGAAAATAAAAGACTTTTTTTGATTAAAAAATTATTTTCTTTGGTATTTGTTTTATTAGAACTTATATAAGGAAAAATTGCTTTTGAAATACTATGGGAAGCAAAAAAAGCCATGGTTAATAAGGGGAAAGCATAGGAAGTAACTAGCGCAAAGAACCTTTGTGCCTCATTGTTTGTATAACCAATTATATTTGTTGAAAAAGTAAATAAAATTGGTTCTAAAAATGATACAAAAGAAAAGATAAGATGATTAATAGTTAAAGGAGTTGCTTGATTTAAGATTTCTTTGTGTGTATTTTCTGTTTTTTTAATATATTTAAAATTTGTTATTTTTTTTACTTTTATCAATAAATACAAAAAAGAAACAACTTCACTAAAAACCATACCTATAACAGCACCTATAACGGCAGGTATCAATCCTTTTTTCCCTAAAATTAAAACAAGTAAAGTACTAGAAATTATTTTAAATATTTGTTCGTAAAGATTACTTTTAGCAGAGATTTTGAAATATCTATGAGCATCTAAATATCCTTTAAATACTCCAGAGAAATTAGAAAGATAGATTAGAGGAATGGTTGTAATTAAAGGAATATATAATAATTCATTTTTATAAATGTTTTTAGTTATATATGTTCCAAATACTAAAAGAATAATACTTATGATACTCGAAGATATTAAAGTTATTCTGAACGCTGATAGCATTAAAGATCTATTTGAATAAGTATCATTTGTAGAATTTTCACTAACCTTTTGATTAACTACTACAGGAATGCTTAGATTAGACAAGCATAATGCTAGTGACATAATAGGAGATAATAAACTAAATAAGGTCATACCATCAATATTTAAAATTCTTGCAAGTACAAATCTATATAACAATCCCAGCATTTTTATAAGTAAACTTATTGATACAATAACAACTAAATTTTTTTTGAAATCATTTTTCATCTTATCACCATAACAAATGATATGTAAGAATTATTAAAGTTATTATATAATTATAATAGAAGTGTAGTTTTCTACAAAATATGATATAATCTATAAATGTATATATTTACGGAGGTATTATTATGGATTTAAAAAAATATATTGCTGATGTGGCAAATTTTCCAAAAGAGGGAATTTTATTTAGAGATATTACACCACTGATGGCTGATGGAAAAGCATACCAATATGCTTGTGATTTAATTTATGAATTTGCAGTAAAACAAAATGCAGATATTATTGTTGGTCCTGAAGCAAGAGGATTTATTTTTGGTTGTCCAGTTGCAACTAAAATGGGTGTTGGGTTTGTACCAATTAGAAAACCTGGTAAATTACCAAGAGCTACAGTTGAAGAAAGTTATTCTTTAGAATACGGACAAAATGTTTTATCAATCCATGCTGATGCTATAACAAAAGGACAAAGGGTTTTGATTGTTGATGATTTATTGGCAACTGGTGGAACAGTTAAAGCAGGAATTAATTTAGTTGAAAAACTTGGTGGAGTTGTTGTTGGAGTTGCTTGTTTAATTGAATTAGTTGACTTAAAAGGACGCGACCAATTAAAAGGATATAACGTATTTACATTAATGGAATACGAAGGAGAATAATCTTTAGAGAGGTAAATAATATGCATACGACAAAAACGTTGGATGATTTATTACAACAAATAAACACCTATATTCACAAAGAAAGTGATATAAATTTAATAAAAAAAGCATATTATTTTGCTGAATCTAAACATCTAAATCAATTTAGAAAAAGTGGAGAGGCATATATTGTGCATCCATTAGAAGTGGCAATTATTTTATCGGAATTGCATGTTGGACCAAATACAATTATTGCTGGTTTATTACATGATGTTGTAGAAGATACTGACACTTCATTAGATTTAATTGCTAAAGAGTATAGTCCTGATGTAGCTACTATTGTTGATGGAGTTACAAAGGTTAATAAATTGGAATTTGCTTCACTTGAAAAAGCACAAGCTACTAATCATCAAAAAATGCTAGTAGCGATGGCAAAAGATATACGAGTTATCGTAGTTAAATTAGCCGATAGATTGCATAATATGAGAACGCTAGATCATATGCCTTCGGATAAACAAATTAGAATAAGCCAAGAAACTCTAGAAATATATGCACCACTTGCACATAGACTAGGGATTTTTATGATTAAAGCAGAATTAGAAGATAGATCTTTAAAATATGTTGATCATGCTATGTATAATAAAATTACTGGATTAATTAGACAAAAGAAACAAGAACGTTCAGGAATTATTGATGAGATGATAGCAAAAATTACTGAGTATTTAGATCCAACACATTTAAGAAATTATACAATAAAGGGTAGAATTAAAAATGTTTACTCTATTTATAAAAAAATAGTTTCACAAGGCAAACAATTTGAAGATATTTATGATATATTAGCGATAAGAATCATTGTTGATAAAATTGAAACATGTTATCAAGTATTAGGGACAATTCATGCCAATTTTACACCAATTCCTAAAAGATTTAAAGATTATATTGCCGTTCCTAAGCCAAATATGTATCAATCACTACATACAACGGTTATAGGTATTGATGGTCAAGCCTTTGAAGTTCAAATTAGAACAGTTGAGATGGACTCTATTGCTGAATATGGGATTGCCGCTCACTGGGCATATAAAGAAAATGTTGAATATTCTAAAGAAAAAGAACAATATGAAATTGCCCAAAAATTAAAATGGTATGGTGAATTACTGAAATTCAGTGAAGAAGAAAATACTAATGCTGAAGAATATGTTGAAACAGTAAAAACAGATATCTTTGATGCTAATGTTTATGTTTATACACCTACAGGCGAAGTTATTGATTTACCTAAAGGAGCTATGCCATTAGATTTTGCTTATAAAATACATTCAAATGTTGGTAATAGAACTGTTGGGGCTATTGTAAATAACAAAATGGTACCTCTAACATACGAATTACAAACGGGAGATATTATTTCGATAAAAACAAGTAATAACTCATATGGACCAAGTGAAGACTGGTTAAAAATTGTTAAATCAAATCACGCAAAGCAAAAAATCAAAAACTTTTTAAATAAACAAAATAGAGATTTACTGATGAATACTGGTAAAAGCGAACTTGAAAAAGAACTTTCAATCGCTAAATTATCAAACGATCAAGTTAATGATAAATTTGTTAAAGAATTCTTTTCTAAGAATAATATTAGTACTGTTCAAGACTTATGGGTTGAAATTGGTAAAGGAAATGTAAGTACAAAGACCGTATGTTCAAAACTTACTGGTAATCAAGTTTTAACACCAGAAGAAGTTATTCAAAAACAAATTGAAAAAAGTAATCGAATTTTAACTACAAATTCCGAAACAGGCGTTGTGGTTGAAGGACTTAAAAATCCACAGCTTAAATTAGGTAGTTGTTGTTTTCCAATACCTGGTGATGAGATATGTGGGTATATAACAAAGGGTAATGGAATTGTAGTTCATCGTGAGAATTGTAATAATATTGTATCGCTTGATAAAGCCAGATTGCTTAATTTAGATTGGGCGACAAATATAAATAAAAAATATCAAGTAAGTATAAAAATTACTGCTACACAAAATAATAATTTACTTGGAGAAATCATGAATACAGTTAGTGCATGTAGTATGTCTATTTCATCAATAAATGCTGTTAATAATAATCGTTTAGAAACAATAATAAAGGTTAAATTATTAACAACATCTTTAAATGAATTAGAAAGATTTATTGCTAATGTTAAAAAAGTTTCTTCAATTCAAAACATTGAAAGAGAATAATTATGAAATTAGTCATTCAAAGAGTTGAAAACGCATCATGTACTGTAGAAGCACAATTAATTAGTGAAATAAATAATGGTTTTTTAATTTTAGTTGGAATAAAAAATACAGATACAGTTGATGTATTACCAAAAATGGTAAAAAAAGTTAAAGGTTTACGTGTTTTTGAAGATGAAAACAAAAAGATGAATTTGGATATAAATAGTGTAAACGGAGATGTTCTTTCAATTAGTCAATTTACACTGTTTGCTGATTGTAAGCATGGAAATAGACCATCTTTTATTAATTCAATGACAGCAAATGATGCGAAAATAATTTATGATAAATTTTGTGAAATGCTAGATTTAGAAATAAATGGTGTAGTTAAAAAGGGCATATTTGGCGCAAATATGTCGATAAAACTAATAAATGATGGTCCTGTTACAATAATTCTTGATAGTGAAGAATTGTAATTGTCGAAAAAAAGACCATTTTTTTAAAATTAACTATTGTTAAGGAATGTTTTATGATATAATTAAAATTAAGAATTGATAAATGATAGGATGGTGTAAACATGTTTACAGCAAGAAAAGACTTTTTGTATATGTTTAATGGCAATGAATATACAACGTATTCAGAATTAGCTGAAGCTTTTGCTTCTGATTTTGATGCTGCTGTTGCTGAGGTTTTAAAAAAAGATTTTTTGACTAAATTTAAAAAGGATAAACTTATTTCTGCGCGTTTAGATGTAGTTGTAAGACGTTGCAAGTATAGTACAAATGCTGCTGCACTTGTAATTAATGTTTTAGATGAAAATCAAGGAATTGTTTTAGGTGACCAAAAATTTAGTAATTTAGAAGAAATTGAAACATATGTTAAAAATACATATCCAGCAATTGATGAATTAGTTAGATTATTCTTTATAGACAAATGTGCATCTTTTATTTTTGCACCTAAAGATATTAAAGAGTTAACTGAAGAAGAACTAAATTATTGGGCTAATATTGTTTCGATTGAAAATAATTTTGATTTGGATTTTGCATATGCTTATTTAGCTTATTCAAGTAAAAACAATAAAGATAAAATTAACAATAATGATTTAAAAAATCTATTATCTGATGTTTTATCTGTTTCTGAAAGAGCGATTATTAACATATATGAATTATCGAAAGATGATAATTTCTTATGTAAGTTAACTGATTATGTTGGATTTAAAGCTGTATGTAAATACTGCCGTCAAACTTTAAATAAGGATTTTTATTATTCATTTATTGAACTTATTAGAAGTAAAACTAACTATGATTTGAAAAAGGTTTTAACTAATGGATATCATGTTTGGTTAGTTGAAAATTATAAAAATTACAACTATAACTCAAAATCAGCTAAAAAAGTTTATAAAAAATTGAAGAAACTTTCTAAGGAAAATTCTTTTAATGAAATGACAAATGATGAAGCAATAAATAATGGAAAATTTGCCTTAGAAATATATTATGAATTTATTGAATTATTTACAGATAATTTATTAACTAATCCTTCAAAAGTTAGAAATATAACTGCGAAAGATTTTGCATACTTTATGAATTTTGAAAAAAATGATACCTTAGTTTGTAAAGATTATTTAGTTAACTGTCTATCTGAAGAAGCAAATTATGAACAATTAGCTGTTGAAGAGAGAAAAGAAACTATTTTTAGAGAAATAGCTCCATCAGTTATAACTTATAAAAATCAATTAGTAGATATGAGAACACAAGTTGGAGAATTAAAAGCGTATAAGAAAAAATTACGTTCACAAGGTAGATTTATATGGTTTATGTTAATAATCTCTTTAGGTTTAGTAGGTTTATATTTATTTAGATTGTTTACAAATGTAAAAGTATTAAATGAATATTTAGAATATGGTTTTATTGGAATATCAAGTTTATCATTAATTATTAGCTTTATTTTTGCAATTAAAAATTCAATTATTCAATCTAGATGTAAAAATAAATTACGAATTTATACTGAAACAAAAGAAAAATTCTACAACTTGAAACTTGTGAAAAATGAATTTGTTGACTATGATTTTTCTAATAATCCAAAAGCTTTCTCATTAAAAAAATCAAGAAGACCATTAGATAAACAATGTGCTAATTATAAAGATTCTTTACTTAATGAATTAAGTGAAAAAAAATACAAATATTTTTTAGAAACAGAAGTTAAAAATTTTAGATATTTACCATTTTCATTTGTACAAGCTTTAATTAATTCAATTGCTGTATCTGTAGCTGTGATATATTTATTTGAAGTGTTACCAAGTATGGCAATAAAATTACCATTTGTATTACCTTCTCAAATTACATTTATTTTAGATGTTATTTCATTTGAAGTTATAAATTGGTATTATTATATTGGTATCATACCTTTATTCACTTTAGTTTTTAATTTATTCATAAAAAAACGTCGTGGTTTATTAACAACTTTATTAGTATATATACTTGGATTAGTTGTTATGGGCGTAGTTATGTATTTTGTAAAAGAAGGTTTTTAATAAATGAAAATATTTATGTTATCTTTAGGTTGTGTAAAAAATCAAGTTGATTCAGAAATGATTTTAGGACTTTGCAAAAAAGAGAACATTGAAGTTGTCGGCTTTCCTCAGGAAGCCGACATCTTACTTGTTAATACATGTGGATTTATAGAAAGTGCGAAAACTGAAGCTATAAATTCCATTTTTGAACTTGCAAATTATAAAAAAGGCAATATGAAATTACTTGTTTGTGGGTGTTTAGCACAACGTTACCAAGAAGAATTAATTAAATTAATACCAGAAGTAGATAGATTTATAAAAATTGATGAATATAAGGATATTGCTAAAATATTAACAGAAACTTTAAAATCTAGTTATCAATATAAAGAAAATATTAGTCCATTAAATAGAGTGTATATTACGGCACCTTATTTTAGATATGTAAAAATAAGTGATGGATGTACAAATAGATGTGCATATTGTGCAATCCCTTTAATTAGAGGAGATTTAAAAAGCAGAACAATCGAATCCATTGTTGAAGAAGTTAAAATGCATGTTAAGGACAATGTTAAAGAAATAAATTTAATATCTCAGGATACTACTAAATACGGTTTTGATTTGTATAAAAAACACACGATTGTAGAGTTATTAAAACATTTATGTGCAATTGAAGGTGATTTCAAAATTCGTTTAATGTATCTATATCCAAACATTGTTAGTGATGAATTAATAATGTTTATTAAAGAAAATGAAAAGGTTATGCCTTATTTTGATATTCCTATTCAACATAGTGAAGATAAATTATTAAAGCTAATGAATAGAAGAGGAACTAAAGAAGAAATATCAAATATTTTAAAGAAAATTAGAAAAGAAATTCCGCATTCAATAATAAGAACTACTATTATTGTTGGTTTTCCACATGAAACTAAAGAAGATGTAAACAACTTAGAAGAATTTATTAAAGAAAATCCATTTGATAGATTGGGAGTATTTACATATTCTTGTGAGGAAGGAACTTCTTCAGCTAATATGCCTCAAGAGATTTCTGAAAAAGAAA
>JAVBOS010000092.1:0-4540 GCA_031550255.1 Anaeroplasmataceae bacterium
TAACATTGAATCACAATATGCTTTTAATGCCATTCAGTGTTTGTTATTTATTATCGTTTCTTATACTCCTGCCTTTTTAAAAAAAAGGGTACATTTGGTTATTCCTGATTTTATGTTGATAATTTTCATTATTTTTTGTAGTTGTCATTTCATATTAGGCGAAATTGGACAATTTTTTGTAACTATTAGTTGGTGGGATTCAATGTTACATACAATTTCAGGATCTATGATAGCAATACTTTGTTTTTCAATAATTAATTTACTAAATGATAATGACAAAGTTCATACTTTAATGAGTCCAATATTTATAGCTATTATAGTTGTTTGCATTACAGTAACAATTGGGGTTATTTGGGAAGTAGTAGAATTTTTTTCAGATTTTTTTACAGGATCAAATATGCAAAGATCAATTAATTCAGTAACTAAAGAACCATTTGTCGGGCCAAAAGCATTATATGATACAATGAAAGATTTGATATTGGACACTGTAGGAGCAACAGTTATTGCTGTTGTTGGATATTTTTCAATGAAAAACAATAAAGGTACTTTTGATAAGTGGACTATTACTAAAGAAAGTATTAAAATTGAAAAAACTAATCCTGGTGAATCTGTTGAAATTATTGAGTCTAAAGAATAATTATTTTTCAATACTAATATAGTTGTTATATAAAAATAAATTTATGAATACTTTCCATTTAAGAAAATTGTTTTATGGAATTGAAATCTATAGATTTATATTTAAAATCATGGTATAATAAATCACAAAAAAAATTGTGAGGAGACAAAGATATGAAAGCTAGTAAAATGTTAATATCAACATTAAAAGAAGCACCAGTAGAAGCTAAAATAGCTTCACATAGTTTACTGCTAAGAGCAGGTATGATTAAAGGATTAGTCGCTGGAGTTTATAATTTTCTACCCTTTGGGCTTCGTGTATTAAATAAAATAGAAGATATAATTCGTGAAGAAATGGACAATGCAGATTGTTTGGAAATATTATCAAGTGCTATTCAACCAAAAGAATTGTGGGATGAATCAGGTCGCTGGAGTAAATATGGTCCAGAATTATTTAGATTAACTGATAGACATAATAGAGAATTTTGTCTAGGGCCAACTCATGAAGAAATATTTACTGACATAACAAGAAATTTAGTAAAATCATCAAAAAATTTACCAATTAACTTATATCAAATTCAACATAAATATCGTGACGAAGTTAGACCGAGATTTGGGTTAATGAGAAGTAGAGAATTTATTATGAAAGACGCTTATTCTTTTGATAAAGATGAAGCTGGTTTAGAAGTAAGCTATCAACAAATGTATGAAGTATATACAAGAATTTTTAAAAGATTTGGACTTAATTTTAAAGCAGTTTTAGCAGATACAGGTAATATCGGTGGAAATGGAAGTCACCAATTTATGGCTTTAAGCGAAGTTGGAGAAAGTTCTATTGTTTATTGTGATACATGTCACTATGCAGCTGACGTTGAAAAAGCTGAAGCAATTGCTAATGTAATAAAAACTGATGAAATAGCTCTTGATTGTAAAGAAGTTGAAACACCAAAAGTTAAAACTGTTGAAGAAGTAGCTAAATTCTTAAATGTTAATGCTTCAAAAATAGCTAAAACTATTCTATATTATGATACTCAAAGTAATAAAGTAGTAGCTGCTATTGTTAGAGGTGATAGAGAAGTTAATGAAATAAAATTAGTTAATGCATTAAATACAGCAGAGGCTTTTTTAACTTTTGCTAATGAAGAACAAATTAAAAATTTGAATTCTGCATTTGGATTTGTAGGACCAGTTGGTTTAAATTGTGAAATATATGTTGATAGTGAAGTAGCACAAATGACAAATATGGTTGTTGGAGCAAATAAATATAATTATCATTTAACAAATGTGAACTTTGGTAAAGATTTTACTGGAAAAGTATTAGACTTACGCCAAGCAGTTGAAGGCGATAGATGTCCTATTTGTGGAAATGAAATGAAATTAGACCGCGGAATTGAAGTAGGGCAAATCTTTAAACTTCAAACTAAATATAGTGAAGCAATGAAATGTACATATGTTAATGAAGAAGGTAAAAATATACCGATGGTAATGGGTTGCTATGGTGTTGGAGTAACTAGAACAATGGCTTCAATAGTTGAACAATATCACGATGATTTTGGAATTAAATGGCCACTTAATGTTGCCCCATATCATAGCGTTATTGTACCTATTAATTATGATGATGAAAACCAAAAAAATCTTTCTAATAAAGCATACGAGATATTAAAGAAAAATCGTGTAGAAGTAATTTTAGATGATAGAAATGCTAAGCCTGGTTTTAAATTTAAAGACTGGGATTTAATTGGTATTCCATATATGATAGTATGTGGGAAACAATCAGAAAATAATATTGTTGAACTTAAAAATAGAATGAATGATGAAAAGGTAGAAGTTACTTTAGAAGTTGCAATTCAAACTATTTTAGATGCAGTAAATTCGTTATAAAGTAAAGTCATCTTTGGATGACTTTTTTTCTGAATAACAATATAAATATTTAAAATTATTATTATAAAACATTGAAAAAAATGTCATTTTTTGATATACTTAATTCAATTTAAAAATGAGTTTTAAACTATGATTAATACAATACTAGCATCTAAAATAGTACCTGGCAGACAATTAAATAGTTTATATATATTACTTGACACCTTGTTTTTAATTTTCTTTATGGGACTTCTAATTTATAAAAAAAATTATTTAACTGCTATTTTTGCTTTTGCAGGAGGGGTTATTTATTTTTTTGTTGATTATGGATTATTTTATAAATTATTAGGAATTAGAGAAGTAATTGGTGCTAATACATTTTGGTTTTTGATGTGGTTATCTATGAGTTATGGAATAACAAATTTTGGATGGATATGGCTATGTCTTAAAAAAGATGAACATCTAAAAGAATGGACTATTTTAATAATGGCTTGGTGGATATGTTGTCCATTAATTGCTCAAAGATTTGGTCAACCATTTGGTGAAATTATTATAAGAAGAGGGACATCAGATTACCATGGTATAATGGCTTTATTCTTAATTGTTGGATATTCAGCGGTTTGTATTTATAACATGGTTACAAAAAAAGAAAAAATAAATATTTTAATGTTAATGTTAATTGGAATACTAGCTCAATTTGGATGGGAATTTGCTTTACTTGTTACAGGAATTAGAACAGGTGGAATTAACACTTTAATTATTAATTCTTTAGTTGAAACAAATATGGGTTTACCATGGATATATTTTATTTATAAAGGTGTATCTAAGCTATATAATGAAGATTTATCTTTAGTAGTTGAAGAAAAACAAGAAGTTGTTACACTTGTTGAGGAAGTTATAGCATAAAAGAAACTTTTGTAAGTCTTTTTTTATGCAATATATTAGAATGTTTATAAAAAAAATGATAAAATATTAAACGAGGTATAAAAAATGAATATCACATTAACAAGATCAATAAAGGTAGATCAAGCCAAAAGTATAGTAGTGTTAAATCAACCAGACAAAGCACATGATTTAGATGGAGTAATATATACTACGAAATTAACAAAGAACCATGATAGAATTATTAGTTTCGTCTTTAACTATGAAGATTTAGTAAAAATAATTTTAGAAGTAGATAAAAAAGACTATTTAGAAGAAAAAGGTATGCTGGTTGTTGCTTATCCAAAAAAGACAAATAAAGTATTTGATACATATTTAGAAAGAGATATATGTATGGAAAAAATGACAATAACAGGACAAAATTATGTTTTAGAAACAAAACTAAAATTTAATGGATTATTAGCTTATAATGACGAATTCTCAGCATGGACTTTTTTAAAAAGAACACCAAAAAACAATGAAAATTTAGGAACACCTAAAGAAAGAGAATGGATAGGTGTTGAAGAGTTATTAAAAATTATTGATAATAATATAATACTAGAAAAGTTTAATCAACTATCTTTAGGATATCAAAGACAATGGACAAATTATGTGATGTCTGCTAAAACTGCACCTACTAGAGAAAAAAGATTATTAGAAATGTATGATTTAATTATGTCTGGAGTTAAATCACCTAAAGCTAAATAAAAAAAACTTGCATTTTTGCAAGTTTTTATTTTAATTTATGAATAATTAAATCTTCAATTTCAGCAGGCACATATTTTTTGATACTTGCATTAAATTTAACTAATTCTTTAATTGCAGAAGAAGAAACAACTTGATTTTTAGTTGATGGACATAATAATATAGTCTCAACATCTGGGTTAATATCTTTGTTAAATTGATATAAAGAAAATTCTGTTTCATAATCTTGATAGTTTCTTAGTCCTCTAACAATGACCTTAACATCGTTTTCTTTACAATACTTTACTATTAAATCACTATAAGAAGTAACTTTAATATTTGGTAAATCCTTAACGCATAATTTAACCATTTCAATTCTTTCTTCAACGGTAAATGATGATTTTTTATTAATATTTAAAGATATAACAACATGTAGTTCATCAAATAATTTACTTGCACG
>JAVBOS010000026.1:0-4706 GCA_031550255.1 Anaeroplasmataceae bacterium
AGCAAGTGAAACTACTGGATAAAATAAAGGTAAAATTAAAGCAAATATTACTAATTCTAATTTTAAATCAGATACGTTATATTTTAAATTCACTAGTCTTAAAACTAACATTAATAAAGCTGGTAAAACAAATAAATATGAAACAACTGGCATTACAAATGTTAAAATGATTGCTAGAAATGAATAAAAATAAACAACGCTTAAATTAAAATCTTCGTTTTCTAATTTTAAAACTTTATTTAATAAACGATATGTAATTAGACCTATAGACAAAATAATTAAAACTAAAGTAAAAACAATCATAGGTGTTGAATATGTTATTTTTCCAATTGAATGCGAATCAATATTTCCAAAAATCATGGCAATAAAATTAAATAAATAATAAACAATAAATCCTACTAAAGCACTTGAAATAATTATTGCTAAAATCATTAAATATGACTTTAAAATATTAATTATATTAGTCTTATTTTTTACTCTAAAGTAAATAATTACACCAAGCATTAAAGTAATCATTACAGCAAATATATAGGCAACCGTATATGAGTAATAAGGCGTTGCAATATTTAAATATGAAAAGAATATTGCATCTGATGATGCCTCATCTAATTTATTTAAATCATAATTACATGTAGTATCAATTAAACTTTTTATAAACTGAGCTTGTTGTGTTGTATATGACATACCAACATTGTTAAAGTTATCATTTTGTGTATGATAATCATAACCTCCACCTAAATTGGCTAAATTAATTCCTTGATACATTTGTTTATACGCAGAAAAATCTGTTCCATTTGGCATTGTTTGATAAACCATGTTTGCAATTGAACTAGTAAAAACATTTTTATTTATCTTAGAAAATAATTTAACTGTATTATAATTATTATTACTAGTTTCAAACATTATCAATGTTCCACTAGTTCCTCTAGATTCTAAGTTAGTCGCAAATTTAATTCTTTTTGTAACATTATTAAATCCTGAATAGTTATCAGAAAAGGCATAAGCGCCAAATAAACCGTATTCTTCTCCATCTGTAAAAACAAATACTAAGTCATTATTAATTTTAAGACCATTTTTCATTTCTTCTTGATAGAATCTAATCGCTTCTAGCATAACTGATACTGCAACAACATCATCACTTGCACCATATCCCATTGGTACTGAATCATAATGTGCCATAATCATGACTGCATTATTTGTTTTCTTTGATCCATTAGCTGGTATATTTACAATCAAATTCGTTATATCATATGGTTCTTTAATAATTGTATATTCATCGACACTTCTTTTACCATTTACTAATTCACCCATATCATGTCCATACATGTCTTTTTGTTCAGTAACAACTTTTTGAATTTGATATGCTGGTAATGTAACTTCATTTGATTTAACTATCCCAAAGCTTTCAACTTTATCTTCAAGATAATCTAAAGCTGTTTGATGATTTGTTGAATGGATAATTGAACGTGGTTTTTCACTTAAGTCTTTTATTGACTGTATAATATTAGTTTCATTAAAACTAATATTTCTCTTAAACTCTACAACATCAATTATTGTAAATAATGCCATTAAGGCTATAAATGAATATAAAATAATATTTTTAATTTTCATAAACAATCTCCTTTAAAAAAATTAAAAACATTATATCATCTTTTTATAAAAATGTAAAGCGAGTTTTACAATAAATATTCGTTTTTTTTGTCAGAAAAGATAAATCCAACCTTAGAATTAATAATTTTATTATCTTTAATATAGTAAATTAATTGGAAATAAAAATAGTCCTTTTTACGATATTTTAAATCAATTAATTTAATTATTTTATAGTTATTTTTAACTTTTATTATTGGTACATAAAAATCTGCTAAAGCGGTAAAAGTTTTAAATTCTTTAGTATTTCTTATTAAATATTTATCACTATCATCAAGTAGTGTTTTTAAAATCATTTCACTATTTATAAGTTTTGTATAGAAAGATCCAATTATAAAATGTTTTTCAAATTCCATTATTACATGCCATTTAAAAGGATTATACATACTTACTATAAAGACTTTCAAAGGTTTATATTTTTTTATTAATTCTTTTTTTATAAATAAATAAATTAATAATCTTAAAAATATATATGCAAGAATTAAAAATAAATAATAAAAAATATTATATTTAAAAATAACAAAAATATTTAAACAAATAATAATTAGAAAAAAAGGATCAACTGTCGATAAAAAGTTAAATTTTATATGCTTGTAAAAAGGAACGACTTTCGTACCATATGGATTTAATATATCTAATAATAAATGGCTTAATACCGCAATAAAAGAAATAATATAATACAGTAAAAAATTGCTTTTTGTATTTGAAAATAATATTAAAGGCACAACAAAAGCCAGTATTGGTAATACTGGCAATTGGTGCGTAAATCTTCTATGTATATTTAAATAATTTTTTTCACCAAAAACTTTTGTAACAACATCAATATCAGGTATAAAACTAGATGCTGTACTTACAATTAATAAAGTACTAGTATCATTTTCTAAACCTGGTATTTTTTTTGCACATGTCCCGATTAAGACACCAACTAAAATGTGTGTCAATGAATCCATTATAACCAAACCCTTATAATAATAAATTTTTTAAATCATCTTTTGATAATTTACTTATATTTTGCTCATCATTTATTATACTATCCGCTAGATTTTTCTTCGCTGTTTGAAGTTCTAAAACTCTTTGTTCAATTGAATTTGCACAAATGATTTTTATTACTTCAACTTTTCTAGTTTGACCAATGCGATGTGCGCGATCTGTCGCTTGATTTTCCGCGCTAACATTCCACCATGGATCTAAATGAATTACAATGTCTGCACCCGTTAAGTTAAGTCCTGTTCCTCCGGCTTTTAAAGAAATTAAAAATACTTTAATTTCTTCATTTAGATTAAAGTCATCAACTAACTTTATTCTATCAATACTTTTTGTCGAACCTGTAATAATACTATATTTAATTTCTTCATTTTCTAATCTTTTAGCTAATGTATCAAAAATACTTGTAAATTGAGAGAAAACTAATAATTTATGACCTGAATTAATAGACTCTTTTATTAAATCAATAGTAATATCAACTTTTGCACTTCCGCCATTATAGTCACTTAGAAACATTGATGGATCAACACAAATTTGTCTTAATCTTGTTAATAATGCTAAAATTTCTATTTTATTATCTTTTTGTTCAATATCATTAAGTGCCTTTAAACAGTATGAATCATATAACTTTTGTTGTTCTAAATTCATCTTAGTATAATATACACTTTCTAATTTATCCGGCAAATCTTTTAAAACATCTTTTTTAGTTCTTCTTAAAATAAAAGGTGTTATTTTCTTAACTAGCGAACTTAATGCCTCTTCATCTTTTTCCATTATTAATCTTTCATATCTATTTTTAAAACTATTATAATCCGATAAATAATTAGGTATTACAAAATCAAAAATACTCCATAAATCAGATAAAGCATTTTCAATAGGTGTTCCTGTAAGTGAAAAATTAACTTCGCTTACAAGATTTTTAACAGCACTAGATTTTTTTGCGTATTGATTTTTTATAAACTGAGCTTCATCTGTGATAACAAATCTAAACTTGACATTCTCATAATAATTTATATCTCTTCTTAGAGTATCATAGGATGTGATATATACAACTTTTTCATTATTATCTATATTATTTATTATACTCATCCTATTATCAATTATTCCCGTTATTGGAATAGCTTTAATATTACTATTCCATTTACTAAACTCATTACACCAGTTATATATTAAACTTGTTGGACAAATGATCATAGTTGGCTTTTTTGCTTCATCACTCATTAAAACGCTTATAATTTCTAATGTTTTACCAAGTCCCATATCATCAGCTAAAATACCACCAAAATTATATTTAATAAGTGTCTTCATCCAATAAAATGCATCTTTTTGGTAATCTCTTAAAATATCTTTTAAATTCTCTGGTAATAAAAAACTAGCATTTTTATAATTTTTTAAATCATCAAGAATTTCTGTTATTTTAGTATCTATTGAAAAGTAACTATCATTTTCATTAAATAATTTTAAAATATAATTCATTGGTTTATTTTGAATTTTATTTAAATTATTAACATCTAAATCGTATTCCTCTAATAGATCATAAAATTTCTTAGTTGAATTATCAATTTCTAAAATTGTTTGATCTTTTAACTTAACATATTTTTTCTTCTTTTTATATGCATTTAAGATATCTTTTATTTCATCTTCTGTTAAATTTTCATTAACAATTTGAAATTCTAATAAATCAATATTATATTTAACATTTATTGAAATTTTTGGCATTTTTCGAATTTTTTGATTTTTTAAATCATCACTTAAATAGACGTTCCCAAATTCTTTCAAAAAGTCTAAATTTGTAATTAAAAACCTAGCAATATCCTCAGTATCAACTAAAATTAAACGATCATTTATTCTTTCAAAGCCAAGTAATAATAATTGATTTTCATAAGAATTATATGTTTTCATCAAATGATTATTATCTAATTGTAAAATTGGTTGGTTGTTTAAATATAATAAATTCGAACAAACGACTTCCCCATTTTCATAATTAAAATAAGTATCGATAATTAAATCAAAAATAGGATGTTTGTCTTTAAAATCATCACTTATTTTAATTAATTTATTTTTATTTATTAAAG